>JAVXWK010000938.1:0-9100 GCA_032230575.1 Pseudonocardiales bacterium
CGTTGAGCGGGTCCAGCTGCTCCGCGCGGGTGTCGAAGCCACGCAGGTTCACGTAGAGCTGACCGTCTGGGAAGCGGTCGGCAACCCCATGCGCCCACTGCAGTGCGAGTGCGCTCTTGCCAACGCCACCGATGCCGTTGATCGCGGAGATGAGGATGGGTTCGCCCGGCCTGTTCACGAGCATCTCGGACAGCCGCGCCAGTTCGTGCTCGCGGCCGACGAAATGCGGGATGCCTGCCGCGAGCTGGCGGGGCACCGCGGTCGTGGGGATCTCGCCGCTGAGCACCTGCTGGTGCGCCTCGCGCAGCCGCGGACCTGGGTCGACGCCGAGCTCGTCGGCGAGGTGGTCACGAACCTCCTGGTAGACCAGAAGCGCGTCGGCCTGCTGGTTCGACCGGTGCAGCGCGAGCATCAGCTGCGCCCAGAACGTCTCGCGCAACGGGTACCGCTTGACCAGCGAACGCAGCTCGGGCACCAGGATGTCGGTGTCGCGGGCCAGGTCCTGATCGATCCGGCGTTCCAGCGCGACGACCCGCTCCTCCACCAGTCTCGGCACTTCGTCGCGGTGCAGCGTCTCGGACGGGACGTTGGCGAGTACCGGGCCACGCCACAGTTCCAATGCCGCACGGTGCTCGCCGCGTGCGGTGAGAGTGCGGAACTGGGCGAGGTCGAGCTGATCCGGCGCGATGGTGGCCGAGTAGCCGCGCGACGACGTCACGACGCAGCTCGCGGCGCCCAGCGCGTTGCGCAGCCGGCTCACCGTCATCTGCAACGTCTTGTGCGCTCGGTCCCCTGCGGGAGGATCACCGTCCCAGACCCGGTCGACCAGCTCGTCGACTGTCACGAACTCGTTGGCGCGCAACAACAACGTGGCGAGCAGCACCCGTCCGCGACCGGCAGGCAGCGCGATCGGCCTGCCGTCGATCAGGACTTCCAGCGGTCCCAGGACGCGGTATTCAACGGTCACGCCGACAACTCCGAAACTGTGGACAGCAGGTGACGAACGCTCTCGACGCGCGGATCAGCCCGCCTTTCGAAGAACGATTCAGCCTCATCGAGGTCCGTGCACGCAAGGTCGTTCTCATCGGCTGCGAGGTGGATGCGGTCGACGATCACAGCGGGCGAGTCTAGGGGCGACGACGTGAGACGCGCGGTCGACTGCGGACCCTCTTGCTGTCAGCCATGCGGGCAGTGAGCAGGACAGCTCTGTGGGTCGCCTCGATGCGCGCGACCGAGGCCGCGCGCCCTGACCGGCTGCACGACGACCCGCTGGCAGCGGCGGTGGTGGCGTCCGCGCAGCCGATCCCGCCAGCCCCACCGGGCGCGTCCGAGTTCATGGCTGTCCGCACCCGCTTCTACGACGACTTCCTCGCCGCCGCCCCGCTTCAGGTCGTGGTGCTCGCGGCGGGCCTGGACGCCCGCGCGTTCCGCCTGCCCCTGGCCGTCCGGCACGCGCGTGTTCGAGCTGGCCCTGCCGGAACTCCTGGCCTTCAAGGCCGAGGTGATCGCCGCTACGTCCGTGGTGGCGGCGTCACCCGCGTGGTCGTCCCGATCGACCTCCGAGACGACTGGGCCACCGCGCTGGCCGCCGCCGGCTTCTCCCCCGAGCAGCCCACCGCGTGGATCGCCGAGGGCCTCGCGGTGGTCGGCCGAGGTGTCCATGTGGAGTGACGCAATCAATACGTCAATGCGTCAACGCGTCACAGCGCCGGACCGCGAGAGCCCGGCGCTGACCTGATCAGACGTTGAAGCGGAACTCCACCACGTCGCCGTCGGCCATCACGTAGTCCTTGCCCTCCATGCGGACCTTGCCCGCCGCCTTCGCGTCAGCCTTCGACCCGGCCGACGTCAGGTCGTCGAACGACACGACCTCGGCCTTGATGAAGCCCTTCTCGAAGTCCGTGTGGATCACGCCCGCGGCCTGCGGAGCCGTCGCGCCCTGCGGGATCGTCCACGCCCGTGCTTCCTTCGGACCCGCCGTCAGGTAGGTCTGCAGGCCCAGGGTGTGGAAACCGGCGCGGGCCAGGGAGTGCAGGCCCGGCTCGTGCTGGCCGATCGACTCCAGCAGCTCCGCCGCCGACTCCTCGTCCAGCTCCAGCAGCTCCGACTCCACCTTCGCGTCCAGGAACACCGCGTCGGCCGGGGCGACCAGCTCGCGCAGTTCCTTCTGACGGGCCTCGTCGCCCAGCACGCCCTCGTCGGCGTTGAAGACGTAGAGGAACGGCTTGGTCGTGAGCAGGGACAGCTCGCGGATCAGCGCGTTGTCCACTTCGGACTGCGCGGAGAACAGCGTCCGGCCCGAGTCGAGGATGTCCTTGGCCTTGTTCGCCGCTTCGAGAGCCGGGCGGCGGTCCTTCTGCATCCGCGACTCCTTCTCGAGGCGCGGGATGGCCTTCTCCAGGGTCTGGAGGTCGGCGAGGATCAGCTCGGTGTTGATCGTCTCCATGTCGGAGGCCGGATCCACACGACCGTCGACGTGCACGACGTCCGGGTCGTCGAAGACACGGATCACCTGGCAGATCGCGTTGGCCTCGCGGATGTTCGCGAGGAACTTGTTGCCGAGGCCCTCGCCTTCCGACGCGCCCTTGACGATGCCCGCGATGTCGACGAACGACACGACGGCAGGCACCTCGCGCTCGGAGCCGAAGATCTTGGCCAGCTTGGTGAGGCGCGCGTCCGGCAACGGCACGACGCCCACGTTCGGCTCGATGGTCGCGAACGGGTAGTTCGCGGCGAGCACATCGTTGCGCGTCAGCGCGTTGAAAAGGGTGGACTTGCCGACGTTGGGCAGGCCGACGATACCGAGGGTCAAACTCACGAGCGACGAGTCTACGGCAGGCGACGGTCGTGTCCGATTCCCGCGAGCCATTGGCCGTTCCCGCTGGCAGGATCGATGCCATGGTCATTGACGAAGAGCACGCGTACCGGGCCGTCTCCGCACGTGACGCCCGTTTCGACGGCTGCTTCATCCACGCGGTCCGCACGACCGGCATCTACTGCCGGCCGTCGTGCCCCGCGGTGACCCCGAAGCGCCGCAACAGCCAGTTCTTCCTGACGGCCGCCGCCGCGCAGTCGGCGGGCTTCCGAGCCTGCCGCCGCTGCCTGCCGGACGCCGTCCCCGGCTCCCCCGAGTGGAACCTGCGCGCCGACCTGGCAGCTCGTGCGATGCGCCTGATCAGCGACGGCGCGGTCGAGCGCGACGGCGTCACCGGCCTGGCCTCGCGCCTGGGCTACTCGGAACGCCACCTCACCCGCGTCCTGACCGCCGAACTGGGCGCAGGACCACTCGCCCTGGCCAGAGCACATCGCGCCCACGCAGCCCGCCTGCTCATCGAGACGACCGAGCTGTCGTTCGCCGACATCGCGTTCGCCGCGGGGTTCGCCTCGGTCCGCCAGTTCAACGACACCATCCGCATGGTCTTCGCCTCGACGCCGTCCGACATGCGCGGCCGTGGCAAGGCCCCCGTCGGCACTCCGGGCCGGATCGTCCTGCGGCTGCCGTACCGCCCGCCGTTCGACACCGTCGGCCTGCTCGCCTACTTCCGCGCACATGCTCTGCCGGGCGTCGAAGAGGTGACCGCGGACTCCTACGGGCGGACGTTGTCGCTCCCCCACGGAGAGGCGACGGTCCGCCTGACGTTCCCGACGGACCACGTCCTGTGCTCGCTGCGTCTGGCCGACATGCGCGACCTGGGCGCGGCAGTGTCGCGGGTCCGCCGTCTGCTGGACCTCGACGCCGACCCGATGGCCGTCGACTCGTTCCTGGGCGCCGACCCGCTGATCGGTCCGCTGGTCCGCGAGGCCCCCGGCATCCGCGTGCCGGGCAGCGTCGACGGCACCGAGACGTTGCTGCGACTGGTGGCGCCTTACGCCGGCATACCGCTGCAGGTCCCGGACGGCGCCCTGACCCACCTCTACTCGGCGGGCGACCACCCGGTGACCGAGGCAGTCGCGAGCGGCAGACTCGTCGTGGACGTGGGCCGCTCGATCGAAGACCTGACCGAAGAACTGACACCCCTGGTCGGCAGCAGAGTCGCCGACGAGGTGGCCATGCGAGTCCTGGGCGCACCAGACGTGCTGGTGCTTCCCGAGGGTTCGCGGCACCTGGCTTCCCACGGCCCCGAGTGGCGGCCGTGGCGCTCCTACGCCGGAGCACACCTGACGAGGAAGGCAGCAACATCATGAGCGTCGCACACACGTCCACTGTGGACACCCCAGCGGGGCCGTTCACCGCGATCGTCGCGTCGGACGGAGCGGTGCTGGCCAGCGGCTGGACCGCCGACATCGCCCTGCTGACGCCCCAGATCCACGCCTCCCTGATGCCGTCGGAGATCACGCCGAAGAAGGACCTCGGCGACGTCACGAAGACCGTGATCGCCTATCACGAGGGTGATCTGACCTCGATCGACACGGTGGAGGTCCGCCAGAAGTCCGGCCTGTTCATGCAACACGCGTGGGACGTCCTGCGCACGGTCAAAGCCGGCGAACCCGTCACCTACACCGAGTACGCGGAGCTTTCCGGACGTCCGGCCGCGGTCCGTGCGGCGGCTTCGGCTTGCGCGCGGAACTCGGTGGCGCTCTTCGTACCGTGCCACCGGGTGATCCGGATCGGCGGCAACCTCGGCGGGTTCCGCTGGGGACTGGACGTCAAGCGCTGGCTGCTGGCCCACGAGGGCTAACCGACGAGGTTGATCTCCGGCGCGGATCCTGTCAGCAGTTCCGTCTCGCACCGCGGGCACGACGTGGTGGACAGGCCCGCGCCGGACGTCAGACTCCCCTCGACGTCCAGCCACTCGTCGACCCCGTTGTCACGACAGACGTGGCAACCAGCGCGATAGTGCACCTGAACCCACGGCTCGGCAGGCAACTCCGACGCCCGGATCCCGGTTTCCCCCGGTTCGCTGAACGGTGCCCACCAGAACGAGACGCGCCATCGCAGCCTGCGCTCGCTCCCGTGATCCGGCATGTCGCACCCGCTCACGCGAATGGGCGCGGGGTGACTGCTGCCGGCGCAGATGCCGTACGGCTTGCCGTGCTGCAACTCCACCAGGCGGCCGACACGCAGGCACACGAAGCAGTCGTGCGAGTACTCCAGCCGGTTCGACCACACGAAGTGGGCGGCCGGGGTGACCGTGACGCGGGCGGTGACTTCCACGTGGGACAGCACGGGCCGAGGCTAACCCAGCGAGACCTCCAATGTGGACCCGGTGCGCGCCTTGCGAACCCGCAACCGAGTGGGAATCCGCTGCCGCAACTCCTCCACGTGCGACACCAGCCCCACAACCCGCCCACCGGCGCGCAACTCGTCGAGCGTGTTCATCACGATGTCGAGCGTGTCCGAGTCCAAAGTCCCGAAGCCCTCGTCCACGAACAGCGTGTCGAGCAACGCTCCACCGGTCTCGTTGGCCACGACATCGGCCAGCCCCAAGGCAAGCGACAACGAAGCCAGGAACGACTCACCGCCGGACAACGTCTTCGCGGGCCGGGAACGCCCCGAGTAGTCGTCCAGCACGTCCAGACTCAGCCCGCCACGCGTGCCCCGCGCACCAGCGGAGTCGGAGTGGACGAAGCTGTAACGCCCCTGGCTCATCCGGTGCAGCCGAGCCGAAGCAGCGACGGCGACCTCCTCCAGGCGCGCGGCCAGCACGTACGACCGCAGCGTCATCTTCTTCGAGTTCTGGCCACGCCCGTTGATCACGTCGGTCAACGCGTCCAACTCCGCGTAGGAAGCCTCCAGCGGCTCCAACGACTTCCACTCGGCACGCAACCGGGCAGCCAGCTCGCCGACGCGGTCCAGCGCCGCGCGAGCGCGGGCCAGCCTGGTCGCGGCCTCCGACGCGGCGGCGCGGGCGGACGACGCCTGGGCGACCACCTCGTTCAGGTCCACCGCGCTGGAGGGATCGACATCAGCCAGCTCCTCCAGAGTGGCCATGGCGGTGGCGCGGGCGCGTTCCCAGGCGGCGATGCGGTCGTCCAGTGCCTGGAGCTTGACCGGCGGGCGATGCGCGGCCAGGGCGGAGTCGACGTCGGGGAAGCCCGCCTCGGCGGCCAGCGTTGCCACCGTCGCCTGCTGCTCCTCGACGCGGGCCAGGGCGTTGTCACGGGCGTTGCGGCGCTCGTCCAGCTCCACCAACGCCTTGGCCAGCCGGAGCAGGTGGTCGCGGCGGGTCAGGACGTCCTCGTGCTCGCCACGTGCCTTGTCGAGGCGGGCGCCGCGTTCCTCCACGACCACGGCCAGGGACGCGTGCTCGGTGCGCAGCCCGACCAGGTCCTGGTCGACCTGTTCCTTCTCGGTGCGCAGGGTGCCGAGCTTGCCTTCCAGGCCCACGAACTCGTTCTGGCGCTGCGAACGCGTGCGGGCTAGCTCCAGGGCCGCGCGGTAGTCGGCCAGGGCGGCCTCTGGCTGCTCGGACCCCAGGGCTTCCCAGCTGGCCTGGATGCGCAACTCGGCGGCGTGGGCTGCTCGTTCGGCCTCGTTGCGGCGGTCCAGAGCGGCCTGTTCGTCGCGGGCGGCCTCGTCCTCGTCGGCCGCGTCCACGCCGCCCAGCATCGGTTGCGCGGGCGCCGGGTGCGACGAAGAACCGCAGACAGCGCAGGGCTTGCCACGTTTGAGCGCCGCCGCCAGCTCGATCGCCATGTTCTCCAGGCGCTGGTGGCGGACCTGCTGGAGAACGTCCTTGGCCTTCTGGTGGACGTCGATCGCTTGGTGCAGCTCGTTCTTGGTGCGTTCCAACGCCCGCGTGGCGCCGGGCAGGCCCTCGGCCGCGTCCGCACGGGCCTTCAACGACTCCAGGCGGGCCGAGGCCTCCGCGGCGGCGTCCAGCTGGGCTCGGCAGGCGGCCAGGCGCTCTGGGAGCACCTCCAATTCGGCGTTCAGGGCGAGCAGGCGGCGTTCTACCTGGTACGAGGAGGTTTTCAACACCGACAGCCTGCGCACGTCGGCCTGCTGCCGTTCGGCTTCGGCGGCCAGTTCGCCCAGGCCTCCCGCTTCTTCGCGGTAGCGCTCGGCGTCCTCGCGTAACGAGGAGCCGGTGTAACCCAAGCGCGCCAAGGCTTCCGCGGCCCGGGCCTCGTCACGGACCGCGAACTCGTACGACTGCTGGAGCTTCGCGATCTCGTTGAAAGCCGGGACGACCGGGATCGCGCGGCGGGCCGCGTCGCGTTCGGCGAACCAGGACGCAGAGTCGGCGGATTCCACTCGGGTCAGCATGTCGCGGGCCTCGCGGACGCGGCGGATCTGGTCGGCCTGCACGCGGGCCTGGGCCAGCAGGGCATCCGCGCCGTCGGCCACGCCCGCCGTCTCCTCCGAGGCGGCGGAAGCCTCACGGACAGCCGCGGACAACCTCTCCAGCACCGATTCCAGCCAGCCCGGCTCGAACGACGGTTCCTCGCCTGCCGCCTCGGCCACGCGGTGCATCAGCTCGGAAGCGCCCTGGCGGCGTTCCTCCAGCACGCGACCGGCCACGACGCGCTTGTCGCGGAACCACTTCTCGACGTCGAGGAACCGCTCGGTGCCGAAGAGCTTCTCCAGCAGCACTTCCCGCTCGGCCGTCTCCGAGCGCAGGAACTTCGCGAACTCGCCCTGCGGCAGCAGAACCACCTGGAAGAACTGCTCGTGCGACATGCCCAGCATGTCCTCGACAGCGCGGGCCACGTCGTCGATGCGGGTGATGCCCTCGCCGTCCCAGCCCTCGAGCCAGGTCAGCGAGCACTTCGCGGGCTGCGTGGTGAAGCCGCCGCCGCGCTTCTTCGGCCTGTCGAACTCCGGCGAGCGCACGATCCGGAACCGCCGCGACTGCACGGTCAGCTCCAGCGAGACCTCCGTCGGCACCTCGGGATCGGCGTACTCGCAGCGCAGCTTCTTGACATCACCACGAGCACCCGGCACACGACCGAAAAGCGCGAACGCCACCGCGTCCAGCAACGTCGTCTTGCCCGCGCCCGTGTCGCCGTGCAGCAGGAACAACCCGTCGGCACCCAACGAGTCGAAGTCGACGGTCTCGGGGCGCGGATACGGGCCGAACGCGGTCAGCTCCAGGCGGTGCAGCCTCATTGCTCCTGCTCCCTCGCGACAGCGGAGAAAGCCTCACCCAGCAACGACATCTCGGCCGCAGTCGGCTCGGACCCGCGCGCGTCGGACACGAAGCAGCACGCTACTTCCTCGTCCGTGCGCCCGCGCAACCGTTCCGCGTACGTCATGTCGTGCTGCAGCCCCTGCTCCGGCCGCCACTCCACGTGCACCGCGTGCTCGAAGCGGGTTTGCAGCTGCCGCAACGCATCCATCGGCCGTACCTGGTCGGTCAGCACGACCGACAGGAAGTGGTCTTCCACAGGCTTGTGCGCGGGATCCTCCAGCACCTCGGCCAGAGTGCCCGTCACCGTCGCCAGCCGGCGCGGAACCGGCAGCTCACGCCGCTCGACCCCGACAAGGCCGCCCGCGTCCAGCTCCACCAGCCACACGGACTTCCGGTGCCGTGCCTCGGAGAACGAGTACGCCAGCGGACTGCCCGAGTAACGCAGGTTCTCCGCCAAGGTCTGCGGACCGTGCAGATGCCCCAGAGCCACGTAGTCGACGCCCGAGAACACCTGCATCGACACGTCCTGCACGCCACCCACCGCGATGGTGCGCTCGGACTCCGACGGCGCCCCTCCCGTCACAAAGGCGTGCGCCAGCACCACCGAACGCGCCTCACGCGAAGCCAAGTCAGCGCGAATACGGCGCATCGCCTCGCCCAGCACCGGCGCGTGACCCTTGTCCGCGATCCCGAGCACGTGCCGCGCGGGCTCCGGCTCCAGGAACGGAATCCCGTACACCGCAACGGGCCCGTGCTCGTCCGCCAGTTCGACCGGCTTGTCCAGCAACGAGATCTGCGTGCGCAGGAACAGCCCGCCCGCCGCGGCGAACTCCCCGAACACCCCGATCCGCGCCGCCGAGTCGTGGTTGCCCGGCGTGATCACGATCTGCGCCCCGGCCGCGCGGATCCGCATCAGCACCCGCGCGCACAACGAAACCGCGTCGGCGGACGGCACAGCGCGGTCGTAGAGGTCGCCGGAGATGACCACGACCTCGACATTCTCGGAAGAAACAAGTTCAGCGAGG
>JAVXWK010000348.1:0-4672 GCA_032230575.1 Pseudonocardiales bacterium
GACGGAGGAGGATGCGAGCGGCCAGAAGCGGCCGATCCTCGAACCGTCGAACTGGGTGGTCGTCTCGCAGTCGCCAGAAGCCGGCACCGAGGTGCCCGGCGGCACGCAGGTCGTGCTGAAGGTGCGCAAGCCGACCGATCCTTCGACCAGCCAGGAAGCGCCTGTCAAGGGCACCCTGCCGAACGTCGTGTGCCTGGATCTGCAGAAGGCGCAGGACACGTTGCAGGCCGCGGGCTTCTACCTGCTCGGGTCCGAGGACGCGACAGGTCAGGGCCGGCAACAGGTCGTCGACCGGAACTGGGTCGTGGTGAGCCAGTCGGCAGCTGCGGGCAGCACGCCCGACCCGAAGACCAAGATCACGCTGGGAGCCGTGAAGTTCGGCGAGCCGACCGGCGCCTCCGGCTGCAAGAGCTGAGCTCGTCTCCTTCCTCCCCGCCAGTCCCGTCATCTCGAAGCAGTAACGCGTTAGACAGTACTGCGCACTGCGTAGTAGTGTTCACGGCGGAAGAGCGGGGCGGAGGGGCCATGGACACGAGTCAGCTGCTCAAAGGAGTGCTGGACCTGGCCGTTCTTGCGGTTCTGCGCAAGGACGACGGGTACGGGTACGACGTGGTGCGCAGACTGCGCGCCGGGGGATTGAACGAAGTGGGCGACGCGTCGGTGTACGGGACGCTGCGGCGGCTCTACAACGCGGGGATGCTGACCTCGTACGTGGTGCCGAGCGAAGAGGGGCCGCACCGCAAGTACTACAGCATCAACGAGACCGGGCGGGTGCGCCTGGCTGAGTCGAGGGAGACGTGGAGGTCGTTCGCCAGCACGCTGGACGGCCTGCTCGAGGAGGTCGCAGCATGAACACGCAGGCACTCGGGGTCGAGTACTACCTGGCCGGGATGCGTGCGGCCCTCGACGACCTGCCGCCCAGCGAGGTCGCCGAGATCATGGAGGACGTCAGCGCGCACGTCGCTGAGCTGTCGACCGAGCTCGGCGAGAACGAGACGCTGGAGCAGCGGCTCGGGCCGCCCGAGCAGTACGCGCAGGAGCTGCGGCAGGCCGCCGGGTATCCGCCGCGGACCGAACGGCTGCCGGTCACGACCAAGAAGCAGCTGATGAGCAGGCCGAGGGCGGCGGCGTGGGGGCTCGTGATCGCCACCGGCGTCACGCTGCTCGCGGGGGCCACGGCGCTGAGGGAGCCGGCGATCTTGCTGCTGCCCGGAGTGCTGCTGGTGCTGAGCCTGGCATTGGTGCACGACCGCGGGGCGACGCAGCAGGAGATCATGAACCTGCCGGAGACGCGCAGGATTGGGCAGTGGCTGACGCCGGAGGAAGGCACGCCTGCCGAGCGGGCGCTGACCTACCTGAAGTCGTTGCAGCCCGCGTGGTGGCTGGTGCGGGCCGGTCTGCTCGGGCTCGGGGCCGTGTTGCTCGCCGGCCGCGACATCCTCGGGTTCCTGGTCGTCGCCGCGATCGCGATCATCTCGGTGTTCGCGGGGCCGCGCGCCAAGGTCGACCGGCGCTGGCTGTGGTTCAGCCTGCCGGCGTCCGCGCTGGCGGTCGGGTTGTTGTTCCAGGTCATCGACGTGACGGCGAACAACCTCTCCTACAGCTCGCGGAACCAGTCTTACCCGACGCCGATGACGGAGACGTACGAGAACATCTACGTCCAGGACGAGAACGGCAAGTGGCTCACCAACGTGCAGTTGTACGACCAGGACGGCAATCCCATCAACGCGCAGCGTCAGTACTACGGCTGTGGTGGGAGTGACCCGCAACCGATGATTCCGGCTAACAGGTATCCGCGGCCGAAGATCGACTACGAAAACGGCACCTGTTACACGGTGACACCGAGCATGTCCGCTCCGTCATCAACGCCGAGTACATCGCCGTCGACTTCTGGAAGCGCGCCTTCCAGCTCGGTGTCACCTACTTCTGTGTCACCCAGCAAGTAATGCCGGGAGCGGGACCTGTCGGGGGGTCCCGCTCCTACTTGTTTTCCTGCGGCTCGGCCAGGTGGCGCAATATCGGCATGGCCCCGCGCAGGAGGTCTCTGTCTTCCGGCGAAAGTTCGGACATTCTTTCACTCAATAGTTCGGCCTCGCCGTGAGCGAGCGACAGGATCGTCTCGCGACCGACCTCGGTGAGCACGACAATCGTGGCTCTGCCGTCGGCCGCGTCAGGCTCTCTTCGTACTAGGCCGGTGGACTCGAGGCTGGTCACGACGGTTGTCGCGGTCGGCTGCGAACACAGCGCGCGCACCGCGATCTCGCCGATCCGCATCGCGCCGTGGGTGCTCAGTTCTGACAGCACCAATAACTGGGTGGGTTGCAAACGACGGGCCGGAGCGGCCTGTCGAAGACTTCGCACCAGCCGGTGCACGGCTACCACGAGTTGAAGTGCTTCGTGGTTGGTGACGGTGGTGGGCATCGTTTCTCCGCGCGCATGTGATTGTCCTAATTAGGACACGAACCCTGGCACTTTCCCTCATTCACGCTCCGCGCGCTATCCGCCAACTGCCGATAACCCATTCGGCCGTTGTGGTGACCGGACCTGTCACGGCGCGCGTCCGACACACTTAAATGTCCTGGTAAACGGCGTAAAAAGTGCAGTGAGGCTCACTCGAACGGGGGCCGTGCTGAAGGATGATTCAGTCGGTCAGATCTCTGGACAAAGATGTGGGAAGGAGCACTTGCCTGGCCGGGTGGCGCAGCACGTACCCCCGAACAGCCCAGGCAGGGCCAGGAGCAGACTGGTCAGGTGAGTGCGAAACCCAGGCGTGGTGAGCTCCGGATCTTCCTCGGAGCTGCTCCCGGTGTCGGCAAGACGTTCTCCATGCTGGGCGAGGCTCACCGCAGGCGGGAACGCGGCACAGATGTGGTCATCGGATTTGTGGAGACCCACGGCCGCGCCAAGACCGCTGAACTGGTCGAGGGCCTGGAAATGGTCCAGCGCGGGCAGTACACGCACCGTGGTGTCCAACTGACCGAGATGGACGTCGACGCCGTGCTGGCCCGTGCGCCCGAGGTCGCGGTGGTCGACGAACTCGCGCACACGAACGTGCCGGGTTCTCGTAATGCAAAAAGGTGGCAAGACGTCGAGGAACTCCTCGAAGCCGGGATTGACGTCCTCTCGACTGTCAACGTTCAGCACCTGGAATCGCTCAATGACGTCGTTCAACGCATAACGGGCGTTCCGCAGCAGGAAACCGTGCCGGACGAGGTCGTGCGCAAAGCCGACCAGATGCAGCTCGTCGACCTCACCCCCGAGGCGCTGCGCCGCCGGCTCGCCCACGGCGACGTCTACGCGGCGAACAAGATCGACGCGGCCCTCGGCAACTACTTCCGCGTCGGCAACCTCACCGCGCTCCGCGAGCTCGCGCTGCTCTGGGTCGCGGACCAGGTCGACGTCGCGTTGATGCGCTATCGGGCCGAACAGCAGATCACGGACACGTGGGAGACGCGCGAACGTGTCGTCGTCGCCATCACCGGCGGCCAGGAGAGCGAGACGCTCATCCGACGCGCGCGCCGCATCGCCACGCGCGCGGGTGGCGACCTTCTGGTCGTGCACGTCCTACGCGGTGATGGCCTCGCCGGGGCTGATCCGCACTCGTTGCAGAAGTACCGCAAGCTCACCGAGGACGTCGGCGCCACGTTCCACACCGTCGTGGGTGATGACGTGCCGACGGCGCTGCTGGAGTTCTCGCGCGGGGTGAACGCCACTCAGCTCGTGGTCGGCACATCACGCCGTTCACGGTTCGCGCGCGCATTCTCCGCCGGTATCGGGTCCACGGTCGTGCAGGAGTCCGGCGCGATCGACGTCCACATGGTCACGCACCCGGCCACGACGAGCGGCTGGCGCGGCCGGTTCGCGAGCAGCCCGCTCAGGCCGAGCAGGCTCGCGTGGGGCTGGTTCCTCGCGATCGCCGGTCCCGCGCTGGTCACGGCGGCCGGCGCGTCGATGCGGGGCAGCCTGAACTTCTCCACGAACGTCATCGCGTACCTGCTGGTCACGCTCGTGGTCGCGATAGTCGGCGGACTCGGCCCGGCGATCACGGCAGCGCTGATCAACGCGTTGCTGCTGAACTTCTTCTTCACCGAGCCCTTCTACACGTTCACGATCGACGCGCAGCAGAACGTGCTGACCTTCTTCGCGATGATCATCGTGGGTGTCAGCACCGCGTTGGTGGTGGACTACGCCGCCCGCCGCACCACGCAAGCAGCGCGCGCACGCACCGAGGCCACACTCCTCGCGTCGTACGCGCGCACCGTGCTGACGAGTCCGCGTCCGCTCGCACGACTGCTGGAGAAGGTGAAGGAGAACTTCGGCCTGCAGTCCGTCGCGCTGCTGGAACGCGTCGACGGCGAGTGGGAGCGCGTGGCGTGCGTCGGTGCCGGACCGTGCGACGAGCCTGACGAGGCGGACGTCGACATCGCGGTCACGCCAGACGTGCACCTGGCGTTGCGCGGCCGCTCGTTGCCCGCGTCCGACCGGCGCGTCCTGGAGGCGGCAGCGGGCCAGGCCCTCCTCGCGCTGCGCCAGCAACGCATGGCCGAGCAGGCACTGGAAACCCAGCGCCAAGCCTCCAGGACCGAGCTGCGCACCGCGTTGCTCAGCGCGGTCGGCCACGACCTCCGCACGCCGCTGACCTCGATCAAGGCGTCGGTAGGCTCGTTGCGCG
>JAVXWK010000948.1:0-9777 GCA_032230575.1 Pseudonocardiales bacterium
TTCCATCACCATCGGCGGCAGCTTGTCGCCCGTGGGCAACACCCCCGCGGAGTGCGGCCCGTCCGCTGCGACGATCCACAACTGGTACGAGCGGTCCGAGGACAACTCGGGAAGCCCACCGGCCAGGAACAGCACCTTGTTCTGGCTCGGCGCATACACGGCCATACCGGTGCCGCCGTGTTCCGCGGAACGGCTGACCGTTCTGGCGCCGGGAGAGGACATCAGTGCGGCCAGCTGGTTGTACTCGGCGGTGACCTGTCGCAACGCGGCCACTTCGCGCGACAGCTCGTTGTCGCTGCGAACTGCCTGTGTGCCCAGTGCCACCGCGACGAGCACGCTCGCGGCCGCGGCGAGCACACCGAGCCGCTTGAGCCATCTGCGTTCAGCCGGCACCACCGGCACATTCGTTGTCGGTTGCGGGGTCTCCGGCGGTAGCTGCCGGGTCTGCGCGGCGGCCGCGAGCACACGCGCTCGCAGGGCAGCGGGTGGTGCGTGCTCGGCGATGTGGCCGAGCCGGGCCGCGGTCTCCCGCAGTTCGGCCGCCTCGATCGCACAGCTCTCGCACTCCCCGAGGTGCTGTTCGAAAAGAGCGCCTTCCTCGGCGTCCAAGGCGTTCAACGCCCACGCACCGGACAAGCGGTGCAGCTCGGTGAGGCTCACGCCGACACCCCCATGCAGTCACGCAGTCTGATCAGGCCGTCCCGCATCCGCGTCTTCACCGTGCCGAGCGGGATCTTCAGCAGGCTCGCGACCTCCGGATACGTGTACCCCTGGTAGTAGGCGAGCAGCACCGACTCCCGCTGCAACGAGGTCAGCGAACTCAGGCACCGCCGCACCTGCCGTTGTTCGAGACGCCCGGCCACCTGCTCGCTGGTGGTGTCGAACGGTGTGTCGACCTCGAACTGCGCCGCTCGGACCTCGCGGTCCCCCGCGGCCTGCGCCGAACGCACCCGGTCCACCGCCCGGCGATGCGCGATGGTCATGATCCACGCGGACGGGCTGCCCAGGGCGGCGTCGAAGCGGCTGGCCTTGCGCCACACCTCGAGCATGACCTCCTGGAACACCTCCTCCGACTGCGCCTCGTCCCGCAGCACACGCCGGATCAACCCGAACACCTTGCCGGACATGAGGTCGTAGAGCCGCCCGAACGCGGCTTGATCACCCCGCGCCACCTGACCCAGCAACTCCGGCTCCACCTGTTCCGGCACTGATTCCGCGGTCCGCGGACGCCGCGGTTGCACGAGCTCCATCGCGCCCCTTCCCTGATTCCCACTTGGAGATTCGGAGCAGCGGCGGAAACGGTTCGGTCACCAATCGATCGAGCCCGGGAGTCCCTGCGCACCAGTTCTGCCCTTCACGTGCCGTGGTGCGCAGGGGGCACCGTCGAACTGTCAGCTGTGGTTCAGCCGCACCGCGTGTACATCAGCGCCGTCGGCGATGGTTGAGGTGAAGAAGGCGATGGTGCTGTTGCCCGAGATCGTTTCGAGTCCCATGTAGTCCCCGAGGAACAGTCCTCGCGGGTCTCCGGGTGCGAAGTACGAGACCGGTGCCCGGTAGTGGTCGAACGGTCCGTGCAGGTGCTGTTCGGGCTGCCAGGTCCGGGTGCCGTCGTGTGAGTGGCGCAGCCAGATGTCGGTGGTGGCGACGCCGTCACCGAGCACGTTGTTCCGGTCGTCCCAGTAGGTCAGGGTGACCATGCCGGTGTCCGACACGTCGATCGCGTGGTTGTACGACTGCACGCCGGGACCGCCGGTGGCGACCACGGTCGGACCGCTCCAGTGCCGGCCGCCGTCGGTGGACTTGGCCAGCACGACCTTGTCGATCGCGGTGCCGAGCCCGTCGGCCCAGACGACGTAGATCGCGCCGCTGGTCATGTCGACCGCGATGTCGGGCAGGTAGTCCTCCGCGCGGATCGGGAAGTTGTCGTCCGGCACGAACAGCTGCGCGAACTGGATCGGCGCGATCCTCGCGGGGGCCGACCAGTGCAGGCCGGAGTCGCGGGAGGTCATGACGCCCATGTAGACGCCGTTGTCGTTCAATCCGGCACCGGTGTACAGGTTCGCCGCGACGTCGTACAGCGTGCCGTCCGGGCCGACCGCGATCTGGTTGCCCTGGAAGTAGGTGTTCGAGTCACGCATCGGCACCGGCGTGGACCACGTCAGCCCGCCGTCGGTCGTGCGCGAGAACATCGCCTTCCCGCGGTAGGCGAACGAGTGCAGGTCGGCGACCGGATGCTGCTTGCCCTCGTTGGGGTAGCTGCCGCGGATCCACGTCGCGTAGGCGTAACCGGCGCGAGTCGGGTCGCCGGTGATGGAGACCTTGTCGTTGAAGACGCCGCGGTCGCCGGCGTCCTCCTGGATGATCTGCGGCGGCCGCCAGGTCCCGGTGGTCCGGTCGAGACTCGTGACCGAGATCGCCGACAGGCCGAGCGCGGCCGAGTCGATCGGCTGGCCGATGAAGTAGGCGTTGCCCGCCTTGTCGTAGCTCACCCACGGGTCGGTGACGCGGCCGAACCGGGTCGGGCCGCCCTGGCAGGCGCTCCACGGCACGTCCGGCAGCTTTGCCCAGCTCGCGCCGCCGTCGTGGGTGATCCACGACGACAGACCGCGTGCGCCGCCGTCCGGCCAACGGTCCTGCTGGGTCGCACCGATCATCTCGGCGGGGTTGACGGGGTTGACCGCCACCTGCGGTTCTACCTCGGTGTTGTCGTAGGCGGCGGCGAAGTCGGCTGAGGCGCCGAAGGGACAGGCCGTCAGCGCCGACGGGCCGCTGACCAGGACATCGACGCCGAGCGAGAAGGGTGCCGCCAACGCCCCGGTTGCCGTGCTGAAGAGCATCAGAGAGACGACCGCCGCAACGGCGGTGAGCCGTCTGGTCGCATGCATGGGGGTACCTCCGGATGTCCGCTTTCCCCCTCATGGGTGAATCGTCGTAGCGGACCGGATCGTTGCGCCGACGCGGCGTCCTGGGTCAAGGCGTCCCGGGTCGCGGTGGTCAGCTCCAGGTCAGCGCGCCGCGCTCGGACCAGTACACCGCCGCGGGTACCGCCAGCGCGTCGAGCTGTCGCAGATCCTGTTCGGTCAGGCACACGGTCGCGGCGCGCAGGTTGCTCGACAGCTGGTCAGTGCCGGCGGCTCCCAGCAGGACCGTGTTCGCCCACGGGCGGGCCAGCGCGGCGGCGATGGCGACGGCGTCCGGGCCGACGTCGTGCCGCTCGGCGACCTCCAGCAGTGGGGCCGGCGGTGCGGCCGCCAGCCTGCCGTTCGCCAGGACCTCCTTGATCAGCACGAGGGCACCGCTGTGGTGGGCGTCGGTCAGAGCCGGACCGGCCGAGGGTTCCAGCAGGTTCCACGTCGACTGGACCGCGGTGAACACCGGTTGCCCCGCCACCCGCAGGGCCAGACCACGCTCGATGGTCTCCGCCTGCGCGGTGCCCGACGTCGAGAAGCCCACCCGCACCCCGTGCTCCGTCAGTCGTGCCAACGCTTCCAGCAACGGCTGATCGGCGAACACGGGGCTGTCGGGGGTCAGCGAGTGCACCTGGTAGACAGCGATCCGTTCACCGAGCAGCGCTCTGCTCTCGGACCACTGTTCGGTGAAACGACGGAGTGAGTGCTCCTTGATCTCGTGCACGTCGGCGTCGAGCCGCCAGCCGCCGACGTAGGTGTAGCCCCACTTGCTGGATGCGGTCAGGTCCGGCATGCCCCGGTCGGCCAGCCATCCGGCGAGGAACACCTCGGCCAGGCCGTAGGAACGTGCCACGTCGACCCACCGGATGCCGGCCGCGTAGGCGGCGTCGAGGACCTTCCAGCAGTTGTCCCGCATCGCGTCCACGGTGCGTGCGTCGGGCAATGCGCCGTCGCGGCCGAGATTGATGTACGCGGGTCGGCCCAGCGCCGCCAGGCCGAGGCCGAGGCGGTCAGGGAAGTCGCGGGCTGCAGTGTTCACGGACGACGTCCCAGACCTGTTCCGCTGTGGTGAGAGTCAGGGCGTGGTGCGCGATGGTGGCGCACGTCGTGTGGTCGAGACGGCGGATGGTGGCGCGAACCTGGTCGAGGTGTGCCGGCGCCATCGACAGCACGTCGCAGTCGAGTCCGATCAGCAGGGGCACGACGAGCGGGTGTGCGGCGGCGTCGCCGCAGATCGACACGCGTTGGTGGTGGCGGTGAGCCGCGGCGATGGTGCCGGCGATGGCCCGCAGCACGACCGGATGTGCGGCGAGTTGAGGTGTGAGCGCGGGATCGCGGCGGTTCAGGCCGAGGAGGTGGCCGGTGAGGTCGTTGCTGCCGATGGACAGGAAGTCGGCGCGGGCGGCGATGTCGTCGGCCGCGGCGACGGCTTCGGAGAGTTCGATCATCGCGCCCAACGGCGGAGGCACGACGCCGAGGTCGTGGGCGACGCGGTTGAGGATGTGGCGGCACTCGTCCAGTTCGCCCGGGGTCGCCACCATCGGGATCATGATGCGGACGTCGCATCCGCCGCCGGTGGCCAGAACGGCCCGGAACTGGCGGGCGAACGCGTCGGGCTCGCCGAGCATGAGCGGCAAGCCCCTGCCCAGCCGGCCGCTCCCGCCCTTGGACAGGAACGGCGGCAGCTTGTCGTCGGCGTAGTCGAGAGTGCGCACGGTGACCGGCTGCCCGGCCATGGCGCGCAGCACGGGGCTGAGGACGCTGCGGTGCTGAGCTTCGCTGGGCCATTCCACGGCGTTGAGGAACGGGAGTTCGGTGCGCAGCAGGCCCACACCGTCGGCGTTGGAGGTGATCGCGGCGCGGGCTTCGACGGTGGTGGCGATGTTGGCGCGCAATGCGACCGTGTGGCCGTCACGGGTCTGCGCGGGCAGATGCCGTTCCGCGGCAAGGGCTTCCCGGCGTTGCCGGGCGACGCGCATGGCGACACCCGCCGCGGCCTGTTCGGTCGTGCTCGGGTTGACAATGATCTTTCCGTGCTCGCCGTCGACGGTGACGGGCTCGCCGTCGACGAGGTCGAGCACGGCGGGATGAACGCCGATGAGCAGTGGAATGCCCAGTGATCGGGCCACGATCGCGGCGTGGGAGTTGAAACCACCGGTGACCGACACCGCCGCGGCCACCGCGGCGGCCGGCTCGAGCAGGTCGGCCGCGCCGATCTCGTTGGCCATGAGCACCACCGGCCCGTCGGTCTCGTGGCCGTCGTCGTGGCCGTGCAACCGGGCGATCACGCGTTTGCCGACCTGACGGACGTCGGCCGCGCGTTCGGCGAGCGTCGGATCGGACAGCGCCGCCAACGCCTCGGCGTGGTGGTCCACCGCTCGCTGCACGGCGAGCGCGAGCGGCAGGCCGTTCTTGGCGTGCTGGACGGCCAGCGCACGCAGGTCGGTGTCCATCGCCAGGTAGCTGATGACCTCGAGGATGTCGGCGTCCTCACCGCGACCGTCCGCGCGCAGTCGCTCCGATGTGGACAGCAGGTCGGCGGCGACGTGCTGGAACGTCTCGGTGATCTGTGTGACGGGATTGCCGATGACGTTCCACGGCAGTGCGGTGGGCTGGGGCCGGTCGGTGCGGTGCAGCACGCCGATGGCGGTGCCGGGACTGGCCGCACGCCCGGTGAAGCGCTGATGGTTCATCTGGCGGCCACCACCCCGGCCAGGGCGGTGAAGATCAACGCGGTGGACGTCGCCCCCGGATCCTGGTGGCCGATGCTGCGCGGCCCCAGGTAGGAGGCGCGGCCCTTGCGGGCCTGCAGTGGGATGGTGGAGTACGCGCCCTCTTCCGCGGCCTTGGCCGCGTCCGAGGCCGCCGTGCCAAGGTCGGCGCCGTGGAAGACGGCCTCCTCGAACGCGGTGATCGCCGGTGCCAGGGCGTCGAGCATGGTCTTGTCGCCGAGGGTGGCCGCGCCGAGCTGGGCAACGGCGGCCGTCGCGGCGTGCAGAGCCTCGATGAGCTTCCGCGGGGACGCGGCCGGTTCGGTCAGAACCTTGCCGGCCGCACGGAAAGCCGTGCCGTACAGAGGGCCGGACGCTCCGCCCACAGTGGACATGAGCGTGCTTCCCGTCTTGACCAGAACCTCGCCGACCGTGCTCGGTTCGAAGCCCTCGAGCGCGGTGAGGACGGCGGTGAAGCCACGCGACATGTTGAAGCCGTGGTCGGCGTCGCCGATCGCGGCGTCGAGCTGGGTGAGCTGGTCGCGGTGCTCCTCGACCGCGGCCGCGATGGCCCGGATCCACGCGCTGACCATGGCGATGTCGACCGTGTCCACGGTGTTCACCGGATCCTCCTCGGTTCGGACGGCAATGCCGCCATCGTGCCCGGTGAGCTGATGGTGAGTCATCAGTTGCCCCACCGCAGCCCCGGCGCCACCACGGGGGCCGCCCACAGGTCGAGCATCTCCTCGTCGGCGTGGCAGACGGTGATCGACACACCGGCCATGTCCAGGCTGGTCACATAGTTGCCGACCAGGCTCGCGCCGATGCGCACCTCATGCTTCGCGAGCACCGCGGCGACTTCGGCCGCCACCACGTAGAGCTCGATGAGCGGTGTGCCGCCGAGACCGTTGATCATCACGATGGCCCTGTCGCCCGCGACCGGCGGCAGGTCGCTCAGGATCGCGTCCATCGCGATGCCGACGAGTTCCTCGGCAGGCCGGTGCTTTCCCCGGCTGCGGCCGGGCTCGCCGTGGATGCCCACCCCGATCTCGATCTCGTCGTCCGGCAGGTCGAAACCTGGCCTTCCGGCCGACGGTGTGGTGCAGGCGGTGAGTGCGATGGCGAACGAACGGGAGGCCGCGTTGACCTTCTCGGCCATCTCGGCGACCTTGTCCAGATCCGCGCCGCGGTCGGCGAGCGCACCGGCGATCTTCTCCACGAACACGGTGGCACCCGTGCCGCGCCTGCCCGCGGTCCAGGTGGAGTCCTGCACGGCCACGTCGTCGTCGACCAGCACGGTGCGCGCGGTGAGGCCCTCGTCGGCGGCCAGTTCGGCGGCGAGCTGGAAGTTCATCACGTCGCCGGTGTAGTTCTTGACCACGAACAGAACCCCGGCGCCGCCGTCGACCGCCTTGGCCGCGGCGAGGATCTGGTCGGGCACCGGGGAGGTGAACACCTCGCCGGGGCACGCGGCGTCGAGCATGCCGGGCCCGACGAACCCGCCGTGCAGCGGCTCGTGACCGGAGCCGCCGCCGGAGACCAGTGCGACCTTCCCGGATCTCGGCGCGTCCGCCCGGACGATGATCCGGTTGTCGGCGTCCACCCTGAGCTCGGGGTGGAACGCGGCCATGCCGGCCAGGGCGTCGGTCAGCACCGACTCGGGCGCGTTGATGAGCTTCTTCACGACAGGACTCCTTCGGCCTGGACCGGCACCGGCTGCTCGGCGACGCGCCGGGTGGTGGCGATGAGGTGGTAGACGGCGGCGGCGGCGAGCCCGCCGGCGATCTCGGCGGCGAGGTACACGGGCAGTTGTTCCCAGTGAACGGTTCCGCCGAACAGCTGTCCGGTGAGCATCGGCCCGAACGTGCGGGCCGGGTTGATCGAGGCACCGGTGGCAGGAGCGATCGGAATGATGATCGCGAACACGGCCAGTCCGATGGCGACGCCCGCGAAGCCCTGTGGCGCCCGTTTGTCGATCGCGCCGAACACCACGAGCACGAGCAGGAAGGTGCCGATCGCTTCGGCGGTGAACGCTTGGCCCGCGCCGACTTCGGTGCTGTAGGCGGCGATGCCCAGTCCGACGTCGACGGCCTTGTGGCCGAGGACGGCGACGATGGCGAACGCGCCCAGCGTCGCGCCCACGAGTTGCGCGGCGAGGTAACCGGGTACCTGCCGCCACGCCATCCGCCCGCTCGCAGCCAGGGCGAGCGTGACGGCGGGGTTGATCTGGCAGCCAGAGACGTGCCCGATCGTGTGGACCATCGCGATGACGGCGGTCGCGAAGGCCAGGGAGATCATGCCCAGCTGGGCCATGGTGAATGGGGCGTCGCCGCCCACGATCAGCGTCGCGGGGACGGATCCGACGCCGATGAAGACCAGCGTCGCGGTGCCGAGTACCTCGGCGCTCAGTGCCTGGGGGAATGTGTTGTCAGCCATGTGGGAGGCCCGCGACGGTGCGGGCGCTCACCTCCTCGACGGGGAACCGGGGTCCAATTTGCTGAACGTCGTTCGTTATTACTGAACGAGAGGAAGGTAAGCGTGGCCCAGGTCACTGTCAAGGTCTGACGTCAGGCGAGCGCGCGAGCGAGCGGAGCGCGGCCCGCCCCCAGCTCACGGGACAGCTGGCGCGACACTTCCCGCACCTTGACCGCCAGCTCCTGGTTCTGCCCGTCCGCCAGCAGTCGCTCGACCGGGCCGACCACCCCGATCGCGCCGGCGAGTCCGGACCTGTCGAACACAGGCGCGGCGATCCCCGCGTCGCCGAGCGTGGACTCCTGCCCCTCCTGTGCGTAACCGGCGGATCGCACCTGCGCCAGCTGGTCGTTCAGCACGCCAGGATCGGAGATGCTGTGGCCGGTCAGCGGCGGCAGCGGCCCGGCGAGCAGCTCCGCCTGCCGTTCCTCTGGCAGGAACGCCACGATCGCCTTGCCCAGCGCGCAGGTGTGCCACGGGATGCTCGCTCCCACCTCGAGGATCTGCACCGCACCTTCCGGGCGGAACGCGTGATGCACGACCAGCACGTGATCACCGGTCAGCACGGCGACCCAGACCGCCTCGTTGACACGGCTGGCCAGCAGGTCGGCCCAGGTCAGCGACCTCATCCGCAGCTCGTGCGTCTCCAGGAACGCGTTGCCGAGCGTCAGCACGCCGGGCCCCAGCACGTACTTGCCGGTCTGGCGGTCCTGGGCGACCAGCCCCTCCGCCTCCAGCGTGCGCAGCAGCGCGTGCACCGTGGGCTTGGCGATTCCGATGCGATCGGCCAGCTCCGCCAGGCCCAGCCTCGGGCCACCCGCGCTGAGCAGTCGCAGGATGTGTACCGCCCGCTGCACCGACTGGACCACAATCAACCTCGATTCGGTATTGATGAACACCGTTCAGCATGACAATATCCCGTTCATGCAACCAGTTGGGATCGTACTCGTGTCGCACAGCGCGGAGCTGGCATCCGGGCTGCGCGCGCTGCTCGACCAGCTCGGCATCGAGCCAGGCTCGGTGATCACCGCCGGAGGCACCGCCGACGGCAGGATCGGCACCAGCTACGACGCGATCGCCGCGGCCGTGAAGAACGCCGACCATGGCCGCGGCGTCGTCGTCCTGCCCGACCTGGGCAGCGCGGTCATCACCGCCCGCGCGGTACTGGACGACAACACCCAGGCCGGCGCGGTGCTCGTGGACGCCCCGTTCGTCGAAGGCGCCGTCGCCGCCGCGGTCACCGCGGCCTCCGGCGCCGATCTCGCCGCCGTCACAGCCGCAGCACAGGAGGCCCGCCATGCCGTCAAGTTCTGACACGTCCCTGCACGCCGACAACACGGCTGAGATCGACATCGTGCTGCCCGCGCACCTGCACGCACGCCCCGCGGGCCAGCTGGCCAAAGCCGCTGCGCGGCTGTCCTGCAAGCTGGAGATCTCACATCAGGGCAGGACGGTCGACGCGACGGGAATCCTCGCCGTCATGGGCCTTGGCGCCACCGCCGGTACCACCATCACCGTTCGTGCTCACGGCGAGGGCGCCCGCGACGCCGTGACCGAGATCTGCCAGCTGCTGAGCACGATCGACTGACCGGCTGGCGGTCGCTCTTCCTGAAGGACGAGCCGGTGCGGGCGCTGGTCGGCGCCCGCTGCTCGTCGTCTCGAGCAGTACCTGACTGGGCGGCGAC
>JAVXWK010000995.1:0-2762 GCA_032230575.1 Pseudonocardiales bacterium
TTTCCGGGGATGCCGCGAAGGCCAGGGAGATCCAGGACCACGTCAAGCAGACGATCGCCCCGTACAAGTACCCGCGTGACGTGCGTTTCCGCACCTCGTTGCCGCGCAACGCGAGCGGCAAGCTGCAGCGGTTCGCGCTCCGCAAGATCGTCGAGGACGAGGTGCACGCGTGAAGATCGCAATCGTCGGCGGTGGGCCCGGTGGGCTGTACTTCGCCGCGCTGATGAAGCAGCTCGACCCGGCGCACGACGTGACCATCTGGGAACGCGACGCCGCGGATGTCACGTTCGGCTTCGGCGTGGTGTTCTCGGACGAGACGCTCGGCGGCATCGAGAACGCCGACCCGGAGTTCGCCGACACGATGGCGCGCCGGTTCGCCCGGTGGACGGACATCGACATCCACTACCGCGGCGAGAGTCACACGGTGGGCGGGCAGGGGTTCGCCGCGATGAGCCGCAAGGAGCTGCTCGGCCTGCTGCAGCGACGATGCCGCGATCTCGGCGTGGTCGTGCACTTCTCGACGCCCGCGCCGGATGCCGAGCTCCTCCGCGGCTCGTACGACCTGGTGGTTGGCGCGGACGGCGTCAACTCGCTGATCCGGCAGTCCTTCTCGGACGTTTTCGGGCCGAAGCTCGACCGGCGGCACAACAAGTACATGTGGCTCGGCACGGACCTGGTGTTCGAGGCGTTCCAGTTCTTCATCAAGGACACGCCGTGGGGGACCGTGCAGGTCCACGGCTATCCCTACTCCGACAGCGGTTCCACGTTCATCGTCGAGATGCACGAGGACGTCTGGCGCCGGGCCGGGTTCGACACCACCGAGGAGTTCCCACCGGGTGTGTCCGACGGAAGGGCCGTCGAGCGGATTCGTGAGCTGTTCGCCGACGAACTGGCCGGACATCAGGTGTTCGCCAACAACTCGAAGTGGCTCAGCTTCACCACCGTGCGCAACGAGCGGTGGCACCACGGAAACCTCGTGCTCGTCGGCGACGCCGCCCACACCGCCCACTTCTCGATCGGCTCCGGCACCAAACTGGCGATGGAGGACTCGCTCGCCCTCGCCGCCTGCCTGCACGAACACGCCGACGTCCAGACCGCGCTGAAGGCCTATGAGGCCGAACGCCGCCCAGTCGTCGAGTCGACGCAGCGCGCTGCCCAGGCGTCGCTGGAGTGGTTCGAGAACATCGGCATGTACGCGGATCAGGAGCCGACCCGGTTCTGCTTCAACCTGCTGACCCGGTCGCGCCGCATCACCTACGACAACCTCCGCACCCGCGACTCGGAGTTCGCCGACCGCGTCGACGCCGCTTTCGCCGCCTCCCAAGGACTTCCGGGCTCGGCCCCGGCGATGTTCCAGCCGTTCCGCCTGGGAGAGCTGGAGCTCAAGAACCGGGTGATCGTCTCGCCGATGGACATGTACTCCGCGGTCGACGGCGTGCCGGGCGACTTCCACCTGGTGCACCTGGGTTCCAAGGCGATGGGCGGTGCGGGCCTGGTGATGACCGAGATGGTGTGCGTCTCGCCGGAAGGCCGCATCACGCCGGGCTGCACCGGGTTGTGGAACGACGGGCAACGCGACTCATGGGCGCGGATCGTGGAGTTCGTGCACTCGCGGAGCACCGCCCGCATCGGCCTGCAGATCGGTCACTCCGGCCGCAAGGGCTCGACCCGCCTGATGTGGGAGGGCATGGACGAACCGCTGCCCTCGGGAAACTGGGAGACCGTCGGTCCGTCGCCGCTGCCGTACGGATCGGGTTCGCCCGTGCCGCGCGAGATCGGCCGTGACGAGATGGACCGGATCACCGCCGAGTTCGTCGCCGCGGCTGAACGTGGCGCCGCGGCGGGCTTCGACCTGCTCGAACTGCACTGCGCGCACGGCTATCTGCTGTCGTCGTTCCTCTCGCCGATAGCCAACCAGCGCACCGACGAGTACGGCGGCCCGCTTCCGAACAGGCTGCGCTACCCGCTGGAGGTGTTCGACGCCGTGCGCGCGGCGTGGCCCGCCGAGCGCCCGATGATCGTGCGCATCTCCGCCACCGACTGGGCTCCCGACGGCAACACCGAACACGACGCCGTCGAGATCGCCCGCGCGTTCATCGCCCACGGTGCCAACGCGATCGACGTCTCCACCGGCCAGGTCACCGCGGCCGAACGCCCGGCGTACGGCCGCAGCTACCAGACCCCGTTCGCCGACCGGATCCGCCACGAGGTCACCGGCGCGGCCGTCATCGCGGTCGGTGCCATCGCCTCCTACGACGACGTCAACTCGATCCTGCTGGCGGGCCGCGCCGACCTGTGCGCCCTCGGGCGCACGCACCTGTACGACCCGCACTGGACCCTGCACGCGGCGGCCGAGCAGGACTACCGAGCCGAGTGGCCCGTGCAGTTCCAGGCAGGCAGCCGCAAGCCGCCGTCCGCGCGCACCGACGCCATCCGGCCGCGGCTGTCGTTGTTGCGGGCCGACGAACCGGACCGAAACGTGCACCTGCGCTGGAAGCCGCACCGTCCGGTGACGGTTAGCGGCGGTTAGCGTTCGGATAGCGCGGTTCCCCACTCTTGGTCCGCGAGGCGAGACCGCCTCGCGGAGAAGGGGGAACTGTCTTGATCCGCAAGACGATGATCGTGCTGGCCGGTGCCGCGTTCGCCGCGTCACTGGTGTCGCTGCCCGCGAGCGCCGCGCCCGCGCCGAGGCTCATCGAGGCGAACGACGTGTCCGCCGCAGCCTGCAGCGCCTGTCCCGCGGCCCGGATGTGCAACTGGAC
>JAVXWK010001013.1:0-8823 GCA_032230575.1 Pseudonocardiales bacterium
AGGCCGCGGTCGAGCTGATTCCCGCGCTGGCCGAGGCCGGGCTCGATCGCGGGTTCAACGGGCTGTTCTCGTTCACCAGCGACGGTATGCCGTTGCTGGGCGAACATCCTGGCGTGCAAGGGTTCTGGGTCGCGGAGGCGGTGTGGATCACGCACTCCGCCGGGGTGGCCAAGGCGATGGCCGAGTGGATCGTGGACGGGCAGGCCTCGCTGGACCTGCACTCCAGTGACCTCGCCCGGTTCGAGCAGGTGCAGCTGGCGCCGGACTACGTGCTCGAGCGCAGCTGCCAGAACTTCGTCGAGGTGTACGACGTGCTGCACCCGTTGCAGCCCATGGAGAGCCCGCGGCCTCTGCGCACGAGCCCGTTCTACGAACGCCAGCAAGCCCTGGGCGCGTTCTTCCTGGAGGCGTCCGGGTGGGAGCGGCCGCACTGGTACGAGGCCAACGCGTCACTTCCCGAGGTCGCGGAGGTGCCGGGGCGGGGTGAGTGGGCCAGCCGGTACTGGTCGCCGATCTGCGGCGCCGAGGCGTTGGTGACGCGCAAGCGCGTGGCGATGTTCGACATGACACCGTTGAAGCGGCTGGAGGTCAGCGGGCCGGGAGCGCTGGAGTTCTTGCAGCGCATGACGACCAACAACCTCAACCGCAAGCCCGGCGCCGTGGTCTACACGCTGCTGCTGGACGAGACCGGCGGCGTGCGGAGCGACCTGACGATCGCGCGGCTTGACGCTCAGACTTTCCAGGTCGGGGCGAACGGCAACCTCGACCTCGCGTGGCTCACGAAACACGCGCCGGACAACGTCTTCATCCGCGACATCACGGCCGGGACGTGCTGCATCGGGCTGTGGGGGCCACTCGCGCGCGATCTCGTCGAGCGCGTGCCGCACTCGTTGGACACGGGCAAGGGCTATTTCACCGCGCAGAAGGCGTTCATCAAGAACGTTCCCGTGACGGCGCTGCGACTGTCCTATGTGGGCGAACTCGGCTGGGAGCTGTACACCACCGCGGACCTCGGGCCGAAGCTCTGGGACACGTTGTGGGAGGCCGGGCAGGAGCTCGGGGTCATCGCGGCCGGGCGCGGGGCGTTCAACAGCCTGAGGCTGGAGAAGGGTTACCGGTCGTGGGGCACTGACATGACCGACGAGCACGACCCGTTCGAGGCCGGGATCGGGTTCGCGGTGCGCAAGGACAAGGACTTCCTCGGCAAGGAGGCCCTCGGCAAGCGCTCCAGCGACAAGTTGCTCACCTGCCTCGTCATCGACGACCCGCACAGCGTCGTCCTGGGCAGCGAACCCGTTTTCCACCAGGGGAAGCCGGTCGGGTACGTGACGAGCGCGGCTTACGGGTACACGACCGGGCTCAACATCGCCTACGCGTGGCTGCCCGCCGACGTCGACGAGGTGGAGATCGAGTACTTCGGCGAGCGCGTGAAGGCACGTCCGGCGCAGGAGCCGTTGTTCGACCCCGAGATGAAGCGACTCAGAGGGTGACTTACGACGTCATCGTCATCGGGCTCGGCGGCATGGGCAGTGCCGCCGCGCACCGGCTCGCCCAGCGCGGGAAACGCGTGCTGGGACTGGAGAAGCACACGGCCGTGCACACGCACGGATCGAGTCATGGCGGGTCGCGGATCACGCGGCAGGCCTACTTCGAGGACCCCGCGTACGTGCCGTTGCTGTTGCGCGCGCACGAGATGTGGGACCAGATCGAGCGTGACAGCGGCGAACAGATCTTCCACCACGTCGGCGGGATCCTCGTCGGTGCGCCGGACAGCCGCACGATCAGCGGGAGCCGGGCGAGCGCCGAGCAGTACGGGCTGAAGCACGAAATGCTTGACGCGCACGAGATCCGCTCCAGGTTCCCGACGATGCACCCGGCCGACGACGAGGTCGCGCTCTACGAAGCCGGCGCCGGCCTCGTCGTGCCGGAGCAGTCGGTGAAGGCGCATCTCGAACTCGCCGCGCGAGCCGGTGCCGAGCTACATTTCGAAGAACCGGTGACGCACTGGGAAGACGGACGGGTCACCACGGCCAAGGCGACCTACGAGGCCGGGCACATCGTCGTGTGCCCAGGCCCGTGGGCACCGGAACTCCTGCGAGACCTGGAGATCCCGTTCGAGATCGAACGACAGGTCCAGTTCTTCTTCACCCCGACGGAGAACTTCCGCGACCACCCGGTCTACATCTGGGAGCGCGAAGGAACCTTCTACGGCTTCCCGGAGCTCGACGGCGCGGTGAAGATCGCGATCTTCGGCGAGGGCGAGATCTGCACGCCCGAGACGATCGACCGCACGGTCCACGACCACGAAGTCCAGGCGATCACGGACTACGTGGGGCCGAGGATGCCCGGGATCGCGGGCACCTTCCAGCGAGCCGCCACCTGCATGTTCACCAACACCGCGGACGGGCACTTCGTCATCGCGAAACACCCCGGCCACGACACGGTGACAGTGGCGTGCGGCTTTTCCGGGCACGGCTTCAAGTTCGTGCCGGTCGTCGGCGAGATCCTGGCCGACCTCACGATCGACGGGGCCACGCGGCACCCGATCGCACTCTTCGACCCTGCTCGCCTGAGAGGCAGAGAATGACCGGCAGCCTGATCTCCACCCTCGAGGGCCGCTACTACACCGACCCGGCGATCTTCGCGCAGGAGCAAGCCGGCATCTTCGAGAAGATGTGGTTCTGCGCGGTCAAGTCGGGCGACCTCGCGAACCCCGGCGACTTCCGCACCGTGCAGGTCGGGCGGGAGAGCGTGCTCATCGCGCGGGACCGTCACGGCGCGCTCAACGCGTTCCTGAACGTCTGCCGGCACCGCGGCGCGCGGATCTGCGTCGACGAGGCGGGCAGCGTCAAGCGGGCGTTCCAGTGCCCGTACCACGCGTGGACGTACGCGTTGGACGGCAAGCTGATCGCCGCGCCGAACCTCACCTCGATGCCGGACGTCGACCGCGTGGAATACGGGCTGACGAAAGTGCATCTGCGCGAATGGCTCGGCTACGCGTGGGTGAACCTCGCCGACGACCCGCCCAGCTTCGAGGACGACGTCCTCAGCGCCGTGACGGAACGCCTCGGCAGCCTCGACGGGATCGACGGCTACGAGATCGACCAGCTGTCCGTGGGCAAACGAATCGTCTACGACGTCAAGGCCAACTGGAAGCTGATCATCGAGAACTTCATGGAGTGCTACCACTGCGCGACGATCCACCCCGAGCTGACGGAGGTGCTGCCCGAGTTCGCCGACGGCTACGCGGCGCAGTACTACGTCGGGCACGGCGCGGAGTTCGGTGACGAGGTCAAGGGCTTCACCGTCGACGGCAGCGAGGGCTTCGGAAAACTCGCGGCGCTGGACGAGGAAAGAGACAGGAAGTACTACGCGATCACCATCAAGCCGCAGGTTTTCATCAACCTCGTGCCGGACCACGTGATCCTGCACCGGATGTACCCGGTGGCGGTCGACCGCACGATCGTCGAGTGCGATTGGTTGTACGCAAAGGAAGTGGTCGACACCGGGCGTGACGTCACTCGCTCGGTCGAGCTGTTCCACCGGGTGAACGAGCAGGACTTCGAAGCATGCGAGCGTTGCCAGCCCGCGATGGCCTCGCGTGCTTATGCGCGCGGCGGGGTGCTGGTGCCCTCGGAGCACCACATCGGCGGTTTCCACGAGTGGCTGGTCCAGAAACTGGATTCAGCCGACTAGTGTATCGACGCGTCACCCGTGCACGCGAAAGCTGGCACGGGTGATGGAGCAGACGGACTTCTTGCTCCCGGACGGGGAGCACGATCTCCTCCGCCGCATCCGGCAGCTGGCCGAGCGCGCGGAACGGACGGCGCACAACCGGTCCAACCTCGTTGGCCCGCCGCCGTCGCAAGAGCACCTGGACATCCTCGCGGAGATCAGAGCACTCACCGAGGAGATGACCACGAGCAGACGGGCCGAGGCTTTGCCCCGGCCCGCCAGACCCGCAGATGACTTGATTCCAAACGGATGAACGTCAGCGGCGCTGGCCGCGCACCATCTTGACCAGACCCTTCATCGTCTCCTCGAGCCCGGAGCCGAACGGGTTGTCGTGCACCAGGTACGTCCACGTCGAGCTCGGGCGCTTCACGCCGGAGTCGGACAGGTCGTAGCCGTCGTCGGAGATCTTGGCGGCCTCGTACTTGTCCTTCGCCTGCTCCCACGACTCCGGCACGATCTTGTTGAACGCCGGGATGGCTTCGCGGTGGAACTCGTCCAGCGGGTTCTGCCTGGCCAGCGCGCGCAGGTGGATGCCCTCGCGCAGGTCCGACAGGAACGTCAGGTGGTGCGTCCACAGGTCGTCGAGGTAGAAGAGCGTGATCTTGCGGGCGGCGTCACCGGCCACCTCGTCGGACACGCCTTCCTTCTCGCCGAGCTTCTCGAACGCCGCGTCCGTGCGCAGCACCACGTCGCGGTGCTTGAGCAGCAGGTCGCGCTGGTGCTCGATGAGCTTGTTGTAGCGCCACGTGTTGCGGTGGATCTCCAGGTTCACGCCCTCGGCCACGCGCTGGGCGTGCTCGAAGGTGTGCAGCAGACCCTTGTCCTCGACCCGGCCGTCGCCGTCCACTTCGGACGGATCCTCGGCGTCCGGCGCGTACTGGGTGATCAGCTCGTCGTGCATGGACGAGAAGAACACCGAGCCGCCGGGGTCGCCCTGACGGCCGGCGCGGCCGCGCAGCTGGTCGTCCAGGCGTGAGGACGAGTGGCGGCCGGTGCCGATCACGTACAGGCCGCCCAGCTCGGCGATCCGGTCGTGGTCCTCGCCCTCGTGGCCGCCGAGGCGGATGTCCGTACCGCGACCGGCCATCTGCGTGGAGACGGTGATGCGCTGGTACGAGCCGGCGTCGGCGATGATCGCCGCCTCCTCGGCGTCGTTCTTCGCGTTCAGCACCACGCACTCGAGCCCGGCGTCGCGCAGCTTGGAGGAGATCCGCTCGGACTCCGCGACGTCGAGCGTGCCGACGAGGATCGGCCGCCCGGTCTCGTGGATCTTCTTGATCTCCTCGACGATCGCGTCTTCCTTCTGCTCCAGCGTCGCGTAGAGGCGGAAGTGCTCGTCCTCGCGGATGTTCTCCTTGTTCGGCGGGATCACGAGCACCTCGAGCTCGTAGAACTCGCGCAGGGTCTCCGCGACGGCGACCGCGGTACCGGTCATGCCGCAGCGCGTCGGGTACCGCGACAGCAGCGCCTGCACCGTCATCGAGTCGAGGATCTCGCCCGACTCGGTCGTCTGGACGTTCTCCTTGGCCTCGACCGCGGCCTGCAGGCCGTCCGGCCACCGCTGCAGCTTCGCGACACGGCCACGCGTGTCGTTGATCAGGTGCACCTTGCCGTCGCGCACGATGTAGTCGACGTCGCGGTGCAGCAGCACCTGCGCGTGCAGGGCGACGTTCACCTTCGACAGCGTGGACGTGACGTGCTCCTGCGAGTACAGGTCGATCTCGCCGAGCGCGCGCTCGACGGCCTCGGAGCCCGCGCCCGTGAGGAAGACGTTGCGCTCCTCGTCGTCGATCTCGTAGTGCAGGTTCTGCCGCAGGCGCTTCACCAGGTCCGCGATGACCGGGTCGGCGGCCTCGGCGCTGGTCGAACCGGCCAGCACGAGCGGCACGCGGGCCTCGTCGACGAGCACCGAGTCGGCCTCGTCGATCAGCGCGACCTCCGGCTCGGGGACGATCAGGTCCTCGGGCTTCGTGACGATCCGGTCGCGCAGGATGTCGAAGCCGATCTCGCTGACCGGCGCGTACGTGACCTCGCACTGGTAGGCCTCGCGGCGCTCCTCGGCCTTCGAGCTGCCGTTGATCCAGCCGACCGTGACGCCGAGCAGCCGGTACAGCGGCCCCATCCACTCCGCGTCGCGCTGGGCGAGGTAGTCGTTGACGCTGACCACGTGGACGCGCTTGCCCTTGATGGCGAACCCGGCCGCGGCCATGGCGCCGGCGAGGGTCTTGCCCTCACCGGTGGCCATCTCGACGACGAGCCCGCTGAGCATGCCCAGCGCACCGAGCACCTGCACGTCGAACGGACGTTGCCCGATCGCGCGCTCGGCGGCCTCTCGGGTGAGGGCCACCAGCTCGGTGTCATCGTGTTCTTCGCGCAGCTTCGCGGCGTGTGCCGTCAGCTCCTCGTCGCTGAACGCTTTGAACGTCTCAGCGTGTTTCTCCACGTCTCCCAGCATTGCCGAGAACGGGGCGAGGTCTACCGACGCCGGTTTCTGCGCGAACCGGCGCATCCGCTGCTTGAAGCGCGCCATGAGAGTGGTCACGACGCAGCAACGTACGGCATCGGCTCAGGGTTCCGCAGAGGTCTTGACAGTGAAGGATCGTTTTGTCCGGTTCATCCGTCCAGCGCGGTCTCGCGGGCGACCTTCTCCCACAGCTCGATCTCGGCTTTGACCTCGTCGAGGTGGGCGGTGATGGCGTCGACGGAGTCCGAGCCCAGGGGGAGCCGGAGCGGGGTTTCGGCTGCGTTGAGCGCTGTGAGGATGGCCGCGGCGGCCTTGTCCGGGTCGCCTGGTTGCCTGCCGTCGCCCGCGCTGATCATCTGCCTGGTCTTGCCGACGCTGTCCGCGTAGATCTCGGTTTCCTTCGAGCCGCTGTAGTTGCCGAACAGGCTGGTTCGGAACGCACCCGGCTCCACGATCAGGACTTTGACGCCGAACGACTTGACCTCGTCGGCGAGGGCTTCGCTCAGGCCTTCCAGGGCGCATTTGGTGGCGCTGTACGCACCGAAGCCGGCGAAGCTCAGCTGGCCGCCCATGCTGCTGATCTGGACGATGGCGCCCTCGTTGCGGGCGCGCATGTGGGGCAGGACGGCTCGGGTCAGTGCGGCCGGGCCGAACACGTGGACTTCGAAGAGGCTGCGCAGCTCCTCGTCGGTGGTTTCCTCGACCGCGCCGACGTGGGAGCGGCCCGCGTTGTTGACGAGGACGTCGATGCGGCCTTCTTCGGCGATGACGTTGGCGATCGTGGTTCTGATGGCTTCGTGGTCGGTGACGTCCAGCTGCACCGGGACGACCTGGCGAGGGTGGGTCCTCACGAGGTCGTCGAGCGTTTCGGTGCGGCGTGCGGCGGCCACTACGCGGTCGCCCGCTCCGATCGCGGCTTCCGCGATCGCGCGGCCGAAGCCGCTGTTGGCGCCGGTGATCAGCCAAACCTTGTCGGACACTGGTTCCCCCTGGTTTTTGGTGTCTCAACCAGGATTACCAGAGCGCGGGCGGGGTCAAACGGTGATCAGGGGGACCTTGATGCCGACCGCGTCCGCGAGCTTGCCGAGATCGCCCGGATCTGATGTCAGCACGGCACAGTTGTGGCTCACGGCGGCGATGACGACGGCCGCGTCCACGACGTCGGACGTGCCGGCGATGGCGAGCAACCTGCCGACCGCTTCCGCCACGTCGTCGGTGAACGGGACGGGCTTGCACATCCGGCGCAGCATCGCCACGGGTGCCTGCCGCGAGCTTCCGCGCCACACCTGGGCCAGGACGACTGCGGGCAGCAGCGCGCGTGTGCCGGAGTTCAAGGCATCGCGGCAGGCGCCGTAGACGCGGCCGCGCGGGTCGCCTTCGACGTGGATCAACGCTCCCGCGTCGAGCACGATGCCGCGTGGGCTCACCCTGCGTGCCTCTCGTCGGGAAGACCGAGGAGCCGGGCGAGTGCGGCGGCACGGGCGGCTGCGTCATCGGCGGACTCGGGTGCGCCCACCCCGGCGGCTGCGAGGTCCGCGCGGATCTGGTCCAGTTCGGCCGGGTCCGGGTCGCCGTACCGCGCCGCGTAGTCCTCGGCCGCTGCCTGGGCCTCGGCCAGGTCGGCCGCCGCCGACGCCGCCTCCGTCAGCCAGGCCGACAGCGGCATTCCTGCCCGGTCCGCCGCCAGCCGGGCCCTGGCGACCACGACGCCCGGCATCGACACGCTCAGCTTCTCCACCGCCATGGGTCTCATGGTAACTCGCTTGGTGCTACCACGGTAGCACCAAGCGAGGGGCGGTCATGCTGCCTGGTGCGTCTCCGGGAGCTTGAGCGCCGAGAACAGCGTGGCCAGGCCCATCAGGCACAGGAACGCCGAGACCGACATCGAGCTGCCCGTCGCCCCGAGCAGCGCGGTCATGATGAACGGCGTGCCGCCGCTGACCAGGATCGAGGCGAGCTGGTACGCGAGCGAGGCGCCCGAGTAGCGGACGTGCGGCTCGAACAGTTCGCCCAGATATGCGGCGATTGGGCCGTACACGAGAGAGGACGCGATGCCTCCGACCGTTGCGGCTACGAACAGCAGAACGAGCGAACCCGTGTCCACGAGCAGGAAGTACGGGAACGCCCACAGGACCAGGCCGATGGCGCCCGCGATGATCAGCGGGCGGCGGCCCATCCGGTCGGAGGCGTGGCCTGCCCACAGGATCACCGGGATGCTCACGATCGACGAGAGCAGGCTGACGATCAGCACCGACTCGCGGCTGAGGCCGAGTGTGGTGGTGGCGTAGGAGAGGACGCCCGCGATCGAGACGTAGAAGATCGCGTTGGAGGCGAACATCAGGCCCGCGCCGAGCAGGATCGGCTTGCGGTGGGTGCTCAGGGCTTCCTTCAGCGGGGCCTGGGCTGTTGCGGGCGTGCGGTTCTCCTTCAGTTCGCGGAAGACCGGGCTGTCCTCGACCTTCAGCTGGATGAAGAGGACCACTGGGAAGAGGAGTGCACTCGCCAGGAACGGGATGCGCCAGCCCCACGACGCGAACGCCTCTGGCGAGAGAGACGTCGTGGCGCTGATGAAGGCGACGTTGCCCAGCAGCACGCCGATCGGAACGCCGGCCTGACCGAACGTG
>JAVXWK010001018.1:0-3520 GCA_032230575.1 Pseudonocardiales bacterium
CATGAACAGGCCGTAGTCGATCGCCATGCCCAGGCCGAGCAACGACGCGACGTTGACCGCGAACGAGTTGACCTCGGTGAAGGTCGCGATGCCGTGCAGCACGCCGAGCGCGCCCATGATCGCGAGCCCGCCGACGACGACGGGGAGGCTTGCGGCCACGAGACCGCCGAAGATGATCACGAGCAGCAGCAGGACCAGCGGCAGCGAGAACATCTCCGCGCGCGTCAGGTCCGCCTGCGACATGTCGTTGATGGCCTTCTGGGTGGGCACGAGCCCACCGACCTGCTGGGTGAATCCTTCGACGTTCAGCTGTTTCTGAATGTCCTCGAACTGCTTGATCTGCTCGTTCGAGTCACCGCTCGTCAGCGTGATGGCGACCAGCGCCTGCTGCTTGTCGTCCGACGGCACCGGCCCGTTGGTCTTGAGCACGTCGTTGTGCGGGAAGCCGCTGATGTGATCGGCGATCTTCTTCAGCTCGAGCGGGTTGGCGAAATCGCCGCGGTAAATGACGATCACGTCACCGTTCTGCCGCCCGAACGCCTCCTCGGCTACCTTGTCGGCCCGCGCCGCCTCGCTGGAAGGAGCCTCGTAACCACCCTGGCTGAGCTTGTCGAACACGCCCAGTCCCCACACGCCGCCGAGCACAGCGAGCAGTACGGTCGCGATCAACACCACCCACCGGCGGCGATATGCGATAGATCCCCACTTCGCGAACATCGACGACGGCCTCCTGGGTTACCGTGCTGTGAATCCCGTGAACTCTTGTAAACACCGTTCACTGAAACCGTACGGGGCCGTGGACGGGGTCTACAACCCGATGGAGTGACATATGACCGAGGCCACTCGCCGAGAACGACTCCGCGCCGAAACCGAGCGTGAGATTCGGCAGGCGGCCCGCGCCCTTTTGGTGGAACGCGGCCGCGACGCAGTGACCCTGCGTGCGATCGCACGCGAGCTGGGCATCACCGCGCCCGCCTTGTACCGCTACTACGACTCCCACGACGCGCTATTGCGACAGCTCTGCGACGACATCTGCGCCGACATGGCCGCGGCCCTCTTCGCGGACCTGTCGCTGGAGACAGGACACGTGGGCTGCAAGGTCAGGGCGGTGTGCCGAGCCTTCCGCCGCTGGGCGCTGGCCCACCCGCAGGAGTTCGCGCTGGTCTTCGCCTCGCCCCGCGACCCGCTCGGCGCCGACCAGTTCGGCTCGGTGTTCCTGCAGCTGGCCGGGCAGCTGATCGCCTCGAACCTGGTCGCCACCCACGCGGACGACGACGTGCCCGAAGTCCTGCACGAGGACCTGGTGAGGTTCCAACAGGTCCTGGTGGACGCGGTGTCGGTGCACGGCGTCCAGATCGGCGAGGACATCCTCAACCTGGGCAAGATCTACCACGTGGTGCAGTCGTGGGTCCGGCTGTACGGGCACGTGGCGCTAGAGGTGTTCGGGAGGTTCCCGTTCGCGGTGAGCAACCCGGAGCCGATGTTCGACAGCATGCTCGACCAGATGCTGACGGACATCGGCTTCCAGGAAGACCAGGTCAGCTGACGTTTTCGCGCACGTAGTCACGCACGTACTCGCGGAACGTGCGTGGCGGGCGCCCGAGCAGCTCGGTCATCACGGCGAGCTCGGCGGGGTTCGTCGGGGACGGCGCCGCGCTGAGCAGTTCGAAGCTGCGGATCCAGTCCTCGAGCTTCTGCCCGGACAGCCTCTTCGCGAACGCCGCGCGCCACTCCGGGTCGTCGCCGGTGTAGCGGACCTCGCGCACGAGCTCCTCACCCCAGATCCGCGCCGACTCCTCGCCATTGATCGACTCGGGCCCGACCAGCCGGTAGGCGCCGGCTGCGAAGTCGAGGTCGGTGAGCGCGTTCGTCAGCACCTCGGCCGCGTCCCGGATGTCGATCCGGTTGACACCATCGCGGTGCAGCGGTGTCGGGAACGTCCCGGCGAGGATGTCCTCGAGGAACACCTCGTCGTTCTGGTCGAAGTTCATGAGGCTGAAGATCGCGGGTTTGGTGTCGGTACTCGCCAGGAACGCCGCCAGCTTCAGCTTGCCGATGTACGCGGGAATCGCCTGGAACGCCGCCTCGCGCGCGGCCGGGTCCTCGATGTGGAAGCCACCGAACACCAGGCGGGCCCCGGCCCGTTCGACCTCCTGACCGAACGTCGTGGCGATCTCGATCTCGTTCGCCTCGTGCGGTGACACGTAGAACGCCGAATCCACGCCGCTCAAGGCACCGCGCACGGCCTCGCGGTCGGCCAGGTCGCCCTGCACCACCTCAACCGTGTCGGGCAGGTTCGCCCGTTCCTTGTTGCGCACCAACGCGCGCACGTCCACTCCTCGGCGCAAAGCCTCCTTCAGCACCAGGCCTCCCACGGTTCCGGTCGCCCCGATGATCAGTGCCTTGGTCATGTTTCCTCCATTGACTTCAAGTCAGTGACTCTAAATCAACGAATACCCTTTCACTGACTCGTAGTCAACGAGTGCTAACGTTGAACCATGACCAGAGCCGCCACCGCCGCAGCGACGAAGGAGAAAGTGCTGGCAGCGGCACGTGAGCTCTTCATCACGTCGAAGTACGACGAGGTGAAGGCGGCCGACATCGCACGGGCGGCCGGTGTCGCACACGGCCTGGTGTTCCACCACTTCGGCAGCAAGCAAGGCCTCTACCAGGAGATCGTGTGCTCCATCGGGCGCGAGGTGCTGGACCTGCACGTCAGCGACCCGGCGGTGCCGTTGGGGAAGCGTGTCCGGCAGTCGCACGCCGCACATCTGGCGTACCTGGCGGCGCACCGGGACTTGGCGTTGAACCTGGTGCTGCGGCCGTGGGGTGCGGCGGAGCCGTTCGACCACGTGCGGGACAACGGCAACAGGAAACTCGCGGAGAACCTGGGCCTGGACTTCGAGCGCCCGGCGGTCAGGGCCGTGCTGCGGATGTACACGACGGCGGCTGATCAGTTGGCCAGGGACTACCTGCGCAGCGAGCACCCGTTCGACCAGGACGTGGTCGTGGAGATGCTCATGACCGTGCTCGCTGGAGCTTTGAGGGCGGCGCGGACAGCCGATCCCTCGCTCGACGTCGAGCAGGTGTTGGAAGAGCTGGCGCTGCCGTGAGACAGCGCCAGCCCGAACGAACTACAGAACGACGTTCACCAGACGGCCGGGAACCACGATCACCTTGCGCGGCTCGCCACCGGCGACCAGCTCGGCGATCTTCTCCTCGGCCAGCGCCGCGGCCTTGATCTCGTCCTGCGAGGCAGAAGCCGAGACCACGACCCGCGAACGGACCTTGCCGTTGACCTGGATCGGGTACTCGACGGTGTCCTCGACCAGGTACTGCTCGTCGGCCTTGGGGAACGGGCCGTGCGCCAGCGAGTCGGTCCGGCCCAGCTTCGCCCACAGCTCCTCGGCCACGTGCGGCGCCTGCGGAGCCAGCATCAGCACCTGGGGCTCGGCCAGCGCGCGAGGCGTGCCACCCGAGTAGTGCTTGGTGACGAAGTTGTTCAGCTCGATCAGCTTCG
>JAVXWK010001034.1:0-4337 GCA_032230575.1 Pseudonocardiales bacterium
ACTCAACAGCGTTGAACGGCGGCTAGTTGCGTTGGAGTTGTTGTGGTTCTAGTGTTTGTGCTGGCAGGAGTCCTTTGTGGACTGGCAGTGTGAGGGTCAGGGGTTCGAGTCCCCTCAGCTCCACTTGAATTGAGAGCCCGTCTGATCGAGCGGTTTCCGCTGGTCAGGCGGGTTTTTTGCTGTTCTGGGTGGATCTTGGACGATCGTCTGTTGATCGTGTTGTGATGACCCTATGGAGCAGATCTGGAGCGGGATTCTCCGGCTTGATCGGTGTGCCAGTCGCTGGACTGGGTGATCGTCGCGCCCCTCCCACTAACGGTGTGAGGGGCAGTGGATTGCTTACGCCGCAAGCGGACCCGAAACATGGCGTTCTGCAGGTTCCGGCGCGGCCGGGTGAGTCCGGATATTCAGGTCTGCTTCATGCCAGCGCCGCTGCAAGTCGTGGAGGAGTCGGAGTTCGACTTCGGGTGCGCCGCCGGCGATGAGCCATGTCTTGTGGCTGTGCCGCAGTCCATGGAATGTCAGTCCGGGTCGGATTGGCACTGTACGGACACCTGCGCGCGGATGTGCTTCGTTGCCGTTGACGGCTGGTTTGAGTACGCGGCGGATGAAAGTGCTGCGCCACAACCAGGTTCCGCTTTCGGCGGTGAACACGAACTCGTTGTCGTGTCGTTCGAGATGCTTGCGCAGCATGGTGATGAGGAACGGTGACAGGGTGATCGTGCGGGCTGACGAGGGGGTTTTGGGTGAGCCGAGCCACTGTGTGTGCGCACTCTCGTGCAGGGACCCGGTGCGCGGGTCGATGACGATGACGCCACGGTCGAGGTCGACGTTGTCGCGTCGTAGTCCGGTGAGTTCGCCCCAGCGACACCCCGCCCACGCGGCCGTGATGATCAGCAGGCCAGCGGTGTCGCCGCCGAGTGCGGCTGCCTGTTCGGCGATGCGGAGAACTTCGGTGGGAGTTGCCCAGACTCGTTCTCGTTCGACGCGGTGGCTGCGTCGTCCTCGGCGGCCGTAGCGGCGGATGGGGTTGGTGGGGATGAGGTGTTCGTCGGCGGCGTCGGTGAGGATCATCGAGAGGACGCCGAGCTGGCGCAGGTCGCTGATCCATTTGTTCACGTCGAGCGTGGTGATGGCGCCCAGTGGTGTGGCTCCCCAGCGGAGCAGGATGTGGCAGCGCAGGACGCTGCGGTAGTTGTCGATGGTGCGTGGGTCGAGATCGAGTGCGGCGAACCAGGTCGTGACCCATTGGGCGACGGTGGTGTGGCCGCGGGTGGGGGTCGAGCCAGGTGTTGCGGCGTTGGTCGCATTCGATGTCGGCGGCGTAGTTGTCGGCTGCGCGCTGGGTGGTGAAGCCGGAGATCGAGGCGGTGTGTCCGTCGCCGGTGCGGTAGCGGACTCGCCAGGACTGCGTGCCGATCTGTTCTGACCAAGCCATGGCGGCCTTCTGAGGCTTGTGATCTGCGGTGGGTCTCCGTTGTGCGCCTCTGGCTTCTTGAACGCAAGACCTGAAAGTCGATCTTTGGTTGGCTGGCTTCACCAACGAGCGACTCGCGGCAATTGCGGGCGTTTCTGGTGACAGCTGTGGTCATTGGGGGAGGGTGACCAGGACGCGGCCGCGGCTGCCGGCGTCGACGCGGTCATGGGCCTTGGCGATGTCCGCCAGCTCGTAGCGGTCGCCGACCTCAATGGTCAGGGCGCCGACGGAGGCCGCGGCGGTGAGATCGCGCGCTGCCTGGCGTTTCGCCTCTTCGGGGAAGTCGTCGCTGCCGACCAGGCGCAGGACGACGTTGTTGAACAGCAGGTTCCAGAAGGGGATCTCGGTCCGGTCCGCCCTCGTCGCGTAGGCGGCGATGACCGCGCCGTTCGCGACGACGGCGTTGTCCAGGTCGGCGTTGTCGGACAGGGAGACCTCGACGACCCGGTGCACGCCCTCGGGCGCGTACGCCCGGATTGCCGCCGCGGGGTCCTGCTGGTCCAGCGCCACGGCGTGGGACACGACTGCCGGGTCGACCTGTGCGAGGTCCGCACCGCGCCGGACCGTGCCGAGCACCCTCGCCCCGCCCCAGCAAGCGAGTTGAGCGGCCAGGGAGCCGACTCCGCCCAGGACGCCGTGCACCAGCACGAGCTTGCCGTCCACCGGGCCGTCGGCGAACACGGCGCGGTGGGCGGTGATGCCGGGGATGCCCAGGGCTGCGCCGAGCTCGTCGCTGAGGTGGTCGGGCAGCGGGACGGCCAGGCCCGCGGGTACGACGGTGTACTGGGCAGCCGTGCCGAAGGGCCGGTACGACTGGGCGCCGTAGGTCCACACCCGCTGTCCGATCCGGCGCTCGTCCACCCCCTCGCCCACGGCGTCGACGATCCCGGCGGCGTCGCTGTGCGGGATCACCCGCGGGAAGGGCATCGACGAGCCGAGCCAGCCGCGCCGCTTCTTGGTGTCACCGGGATTGACCCCGGAGACGGTGACGCGAACGCGGACCTCGTCTGGGCCGGGGGTGGGGTCGGGCAGCTCGCCGACACGCAGCACGTCGGCGGCGGGGCCTTGGCGGTCGTACCAGGACGCAAACATGGGGCGGCTACCTTCGGGGTTGATCAGCTGGCGGGTTTTCGGGCGTGGGGGGATCGGTCTCGGCGCGCGTGGTGGCCGGCTGGTCACCGTCCAGAACCTGGTGCAACCAGGCGCGTTCGGCGCTGCTGATGGTGCGGGCGGTCAGCAGCATGCCGCGCCGGTAGGGATCGGCCATGTCCTCGGCGCGCAGAGGCCGGCCGCCGTCGTAGAAGAAGCTCGCCGGTGTCTCCAGAAACTCCAATCGCCGCCGCAGCACCGCATGCTGCTCGTCGACGTCCGGCAGGAGGGACAGGAACGCCAACACCGTGAAGAACCGCGTGAAGTCGCTGATCTCGTGGTCAGCCGGCGTGCGAAGCCGCCTGAGCAGGTCGGCGCGGCCGGTAGCGGTCACACTCAGCATGTAGCGGGCCGCACCTGCCGCGGGGTCCGCGCGCCGGTCCAGCAGACCCGCCGCGGCAAGACGCTTGATCGCCGGATACAGGCTGCCGTCGCTCATCGGCCGGGTGTAGCCCATCAGCTCCGAGACACGGCGGCGCAGTTCATGTCCAGGCAAAGGCCGCTCGGTCAGGAAGCCCAGTATCGCTAGATCAAGCATGGCCATCGCCCTAGAGTACATCGATTCGATGCATACATCGAATCGATGTACCGTCGGACTTCCGCTCGCTCGTGGCGAGCACGTAGAGAGAGGCGGACGGACATGTCGCCGCAATCCACCGAATCCGTGATGAGTCGCTTCGTCGAGTTCATCAACACAGCTGACGAGGACCTTGCCCGCGAGGTCATCGCCCCGGATGCCGAGTTCCACGCGCCAAGCCATCCGGAACCGCTGCGGGGGCCCGAGGGCTACCTGGAGCTGATCGCGATGATGCGCGCCGGCTTCCCGGACGTCCGGTGGACGCTGGAAGAGACCGTCACCGAGGGCGACACGGTGGCCGCCCGGTTCACCATGCGCGGAACGCACCAAGGCGAGTTCTTCGGAATCCCGGCCAGCGGGAAGACGATCTCGGTCCAGGCCATGAACTTCTACTACCTGGCAGACGGAAAGATCATCAAGGAGCGGGGTCAGCCCGACCTCCTCGGGGTGATGCAGCAGATCGGTGCCGTGCCTGCGCCCTGAGAGCGCAGTTCATCGGCGACAACGGCGGACACCGACCGGATTCCGGCGGTGCGTCTAGGCGGTGGATCACCATTCAGGTGTCGGCGGGCCTGATTCGACCTGCTTCGGCCGGCATTCGGCCCGGTCATCCGCGTTGTCGGCGGGCACGCGAGGCGGCCCAGTGGCGGAGGTGCTCGGTGATCTGGGCCTCGTAGCCGTTCTGGGTGGGCTGGTAGTACGTCTCGCGGTCCATGCCGCCGGGGAAGTAGTCGGCACCGGAGAAGCCGTCGGCGGTATCGGGGTCGTACTGGTAGTCCTTGCCGTAGCCGAGGTCCTTCATCAGCCGGGTCGGGGCGTTGAGGATGTGGGTGGGTGGCATGAGCGAGCCGGTGCGTCGGGCGGCCTGATGTGCCGCGTTGAAGCCGCGGTAGACGGCGATGGACTTCGGGGCGGTGGCGAGGTAGACGACTGCCTGGGCGATCGCCAGCTCGCCCTCGGGGGAGCCGAGTCGTTCGTACACGTCCCAGGCGGCGAGCGCCTGCTGGACGGCGTGCGGGTCGGCCATGCCGATGTCCTCGTTTGCGAAGCGGACCAGTCGGCGGGCCACGTACAGCGGGTCCTCGCCGCCGTCGAGCATGCGGGCGAGCCAGTACAGGGCCGCGTCCGGGTCGG
>JAVXWK010001071.1:0-10768 GCA_032230575.1 Pseudonocardiales bacterium
ATCGCTCCAGACGGAATATGTCTGGCATCTATCTTCTCAAAGGAACTACCTCGACGAGGAGGTAATTCATATATTACTGGCTGTGTTTCGGCACGCTGTTGAGTTCTCAAAGAACACGCGCTCACCGCAGTCACGTCAGCTTTTCGGCTGATTACTTCCGGGGCTTGTGTTGCCAGGCTCGTTCCGGCTTGTTTTCCGGCCCGTGTCGCTCTGACTTGGAGAACATTACACAGGCCGGTTTCGATCTCAAAATCGGGGGGTCCCTTGAGGTCGCAAACACCCCCTGACCTGCTAGTTCTCGACGCGGAACACCGGATGGGCAGAAGCCTCCGCCTCGAACGCCGAGACCGGGTCGCCGACGCGTGCGTCGAAGAAAGGCCTAGTCACGGGCTCCTTCACGACATAGGCGGCCAGCACGGGCGCCGCAACGGCCGCGGAAACCTCCACCAAACGAACCTGACGTGACCTACGTCCCCTTCGCACGACCGCAGAGCCGGCCGCTCGTGCGTTGCGCACCCAGTCGCGGACTCCGTACGGCGCGACGAACCACTCCTGGTCGTCAAAACGCATCAGACGGATGGGGATCGTCCGCTCTACACCACTGCGGCGCCCACGGATGGACAGCAGCACGTAGTGAGAGGGCGCGATGCCGAGAGAGACGGCGCCACTGATGACGACGTTGCCGACGCGGCGGATGAGGGTCGAGCGGTAGGTCTTGGCCACGAGGTCAATCATGGACCCCGTGTACGACGTGCTCGTGATCGGCGGTGGCCCAGCAGGCCGTGCGCTCGCCCGCGCGTGCGCACACGAAGGGCTCGACACGGCGATCGTCGACCGTCACCCCCATCGCATCTACACGGCGACCTACGGCGCGTGGGCCGACGAGCTCCCGCCTGACACAGCCACCAGGACTCAAAGCACGACCGTGAGGGCCTATGCGCGCGAGGAGCACCTGATCCCACGCACCTACGTGGTCCTCGACAACGCACGCCTCCACGAACTGCCGCCAGACATCAAGGTCCTCAAAGAACCAGCAGAAGCGCGCTACACCTTCAACGCCACAGGCGCGCGCAAGGGCCGTGCCGAGCAAACGGCCGTGGGCACGGTCATCGAGTCGGACAACACCGATACGACGCTGATGGACTGGCGCAACGGCGACACGTTCCTCTACTCGGTCCCGCTCGGCGGCAACCGCACGCTCGTGGAGGAGACCTGTCTGGCAGGACGCCCAGGCATGCCACTCAGCGAGCTCAGAAGAAGACTCCACTCACGGCTGGAACCAGGCCCGCAAGAGGAGCGCGTCCGCTTCCCCCTCGACGCACCACGGGCACCCAACGCGTTCGGCGCAGCAGCAGGGTTCATCCATCCGGCGACGGGCTACAGCGTCGCCACCTCACTGACTCTCGCCCCGAAAGTCGCCCGGGCCATCAAGGCCGGCGAGAACCCCGAACACGTCATCTGGTCGCGAAAAGCCCGAACGGTCCACGCGCTCCGGCGATTCGGTCTAGAAGCGTTGCTGCGCATGGACGCCGACCAGACCAGGGACTTCTTCGACTTGTTCTTCCGCCTCGACGCGGACCTGCAGCGCGCGTACCTGTCGGGACGGGAGGACGTACGCGGTACGACGACCGCGATGGCGAAACTGTTCGGCGCCGCACCGTGGCGGCTTCGCGCCAAGATGATGAACACCTGGTGAACCCTCTTGGAGCTGGTCGTTCGCGCCTGCACGATCTGAGACGTGCCCGCATTGCTGGATGACGTCAGGTTCGCCTTCCAGCCGCTGTTCAACCTGAACACCGGGGGCGTCGTCGCGGTGGAGGCTCTGGCCCGGCCGCACGACGGCAGCGTGCAGGATCTGCTCCAGGCCGCCTTCCAGGCCGGTCTGCTGGCGAACGCCGACGTAGGACTCGCCTGCCGCGCCATCCGTTCCGCGGCCGACTTCGACCTCATGCTGCCGTTGCACGTGAACCTGCTCGCGATCACCGTCGCGGACAAGCCCGAGATCATGAGCCCGCTCTACGGCGCGCTCAGGGACTGCGGCCGCTCCCCCGGCAGCATCGTGATCGAGATCGGCGAGCCGTACTCACGTGCCAACCGCGCCCGTCTCGCGCGCGGCATGCAGACGCTGCGGAACAACGGCTTCCGCCTCGCGCTCGACTGCGTGGGCGAGGGCGACGTGCCGCTCGGCATGCTGACCAGCGCCGCGCCGGACTACATCAAGCTCGACCGCGAGATCGTGCGCACCCTGCCCGGTGACGCGGCGCGCGGTGCGCTCGTCAAGTCGTTGGTGCACCTCGGCGAGTGCACGGGCGGCCAGGTCGTGGCCGAGGGCGTGGAGACCGAGGCGGAACTGACCTACCTCCGCAAGCTGGGAGTGGGATACGCGCAGGGCAACATGCTCGCGCCCCCGCAGCGAAGGCCGGCCGTGAACGCCCGCATCGCGCCCGAGGCGGTCACGGAGACCGGCGAGATCCGCCGCACCAGCACGGGTCCGCGGATCACCGCCTTCCTGCACCCCGCGACGACGTTGCCCGAACACGCCACCAGCGAAGAGGTGCGCGAGGTCCTGGCGAGCCAGCCGTCGGTCACCGGCGTGGTGCTGGTGGACGACGAGGGCCGCCCGAAGTGGTCCGTGGACCGCAACCGGTTCCTGCTCGCGGTCACCGGGCCGTACGGGCACGCCCTGCACGCCAAACGTGAAGCCGCACGGCTCGCGGACAAGCCCCACATCATCGGCACCGAGTCGTCCGCGCTCGATCTCCTCGACGTGGTGGCGCACGCGAACCGTGAGCGCACCAACGACGACCTCATCGTCGTGGACCACAACGAGCGGTGCATGGGCGTCGTGCGCGTGGCGGACGTCGTGCGCGGTGTCGCCGAGCTCAAGGTCGAGCAGGCGGCCGCACTCAGCCCGCTGACCAGGCTCCCCGGCAGCGACGCGATCTCCACGGAGGTCGACCGGCGCATCGGGCTCGGCGAGATCTTCGCGGTGTCCTGGCTGGACGTCGACAGCTTCAAGCTGGTGAACGACTCGGTCGGGTTCGCGGCCGGCGACGACCTGATCCGCGAGATAGGGCACGACCTGGCGGACATCGCGCACGCGTTCCCCGGCGTGCAGGTCGGCCACGTCGGTGGTGACGACTTCCTGATTCTCGCCGGACTGGACGAAACGGTGCCGCTGAGTGCTCGTTTGCTGGACAAGCCGTACACGGCAGAAGGACGACACGTCACCCTCTCTCTTGCGACCCTTATCTGTGCACCGGGGTCAGTGGGGTCGTATCGCGAGGTGTCACGGTTGCTGGCACCCGTCAAGGAGCACGCGAAGTCGCTAGCCGGGTCGAGCTGGGTCATGGGCCGGCCGGGCACCGATCGACGCGACGTGCTGAGGGGTGTCGCGCAACGCGCGGTCAGCTGACAAGTACAACCAAACGCCTCCTGTGCGACGACCTGATCACTCATAGCATCGAGGTCGCTACTCAGCGCACAGGAGGTTCGGCGTGCAGGTCGGCAGCAGAACTCAACCGGTACCCGCGCAACGCACGAGCGTGGACGGCCTCCTCACCGTTGGGGTGGAAGAAGAATTCGTTCTCGTCGAGTCCTCGACCGGTCACTTGGCCAACCGTGCCAACGAGGTTCTCGCCGGAGCCGACCGCTACCAGGTCGACCTGCAGCAGGAAATCGCGCAGTACCAGGTGGAATCGGCCAGCGGCATCTGCACCGACATGAGCGAGCTGCGTGACGAACTGGCCCTCGCGCGCCGGGCGTTGATCGAACGGGCGGCGCGGCACGACGCCAGGCTCGCCGCGACCGGGACTCCCGTACTGGGCCTGACGATGCCCACGCCGTTGACGAACTCCCCGCGCTACCACCGGATGGCGCAGGAGATGGGAGCGCTCACCAACGACCTCGCGATCTGCGGCTGCCACGTGCACGTCGGGCTGCCCGACGACGAGTCGAAGATCTTCGTGAGCAACCACCTGCGGCCGTGGTTGCCGACTCTGCTGGCACTCGGCGCGAACTCGCCGTACTGGCTCGACGCCGACACGGGCTACGCGAGCTGGCGCTACGTCGTCTGGAACCGTTGGCCCACTTCGGGTGCGCCGCCGCACTTCGACTCCGCGGCCGAGTACTACTCGGCACGGGAGGAGATCGTCGCGAGCGGCGCGGCGATGGACGCCGGGATGCTCTACTGGGACGTCCGGCTGTCCGCTCACCACCCGACGCTCGAGCTGCGTGTCTCGGATGTCGCGCCCACCGTTGAAGAAGCCGTTCTGCTGGCCGCTCTGGTGCGCGGAATCGCCGCTACCGCACTGAGTTCCAGTGCCGCGCCAGCACCGATCCCTCCACACCTGCTGAAGGTCGCGATGTGGCGGGCAGCGCGCGACGGCCTCGAGGGCTTTGGCATCGACCCCGTCACCGGGTCACCCACGCCCGCGTCCACGATCGCGGCGTCGTTGCTGCGCTGGATCCGCCCGGCGCTGGAGTTCTCCGGCGACTACGAGATGGTGACCGACGGCATCGACCGGTTGCTGCTCGACGGCACGGGTGCGGCGCGGCAGCGAAGGGCGTTCGCGAGGCGTGGCAGGCTGGACGACGTCGTGGGATTCCTGGTCGCGCAGACTGCTCCGGTCTGAGAATCCTTCGGGTGACGTTCACTCGATCGGGTACATCTCGGGTCGGCTTGGTGTGCCTCCAAGCCTGGATCCGGTAGTTAGTCTCCGTGGCCACCCCCATCTGGGCACCGGGAGTGAACGGTCCGGACAAACCCAACACCGCTCGCGTCAGGGACTACTGGCTCGGCGGCACCCACAACACGGAGGCCGACCAGGAACTGGCGGCCCACCTCGTGTCCGCGGCACCGCACCTGCCGTACCTGTGCCGCACGCACCGCTCGTTCCTGGGCAGGGTCGTCAGCAGACTGACCGCCCTGGGGATCCGGCAGTTCATCGACCTGGGCTCCGGCCTGCCGACCGCGGACAACGTGCACCTCGTCGCGCCCGACGCGCGCGTGGTGTACGTGGAGATCGACCCGGCGGTGGCGAGCGAGGGCCGTGCGCTCGTCGCCCGCGATCCGCAGGTCTCGTACCTGTGCGCGGATCTCTGCCATCCGGAGCAGGTGCTGGAGTCGCTGGAGGTCCGCACGACGCTGGACCTGTCCGAGCCGGTCGCCGTGCTGGTGCTGGACGTGCTGCACTTCGTGCCCGACTCGGCCGAGCCGCACAAGGTGCTGGCGAAGTACATGGAGGCGTTGGCGCCCGGCAGCTACCTCGGGCTGTCGCACACGTGTCGCGACCCGTTCATGCTGGCCGCGGTGGGGCTTTTCGGGGCCATGTACGAGGATCAGCCGTTGCCGTCGTTCACGTTCCGGTACCCGGAGCAGGTCGTGCAGTTCTTCGACGGCATGGAGATCCAGTCGCCGGGTGTGGTGCCGATTCCGTTGTGGGACCCGGATCCCGACGAGATCCAGGACCGGAACCCGGAGAACTTCCAGGGATGTGGCGGGCTGGCGCGCAAGATCTAAGCCAGCAACGGGATAGCCGCGAGCACGATCGTCGACACCACTGCCATCGACATGCCGTACCGCAGCTGCTGTTTGGCCGTCGGCAGGTCTCTGGCGAGCAGGAACGCCGAGCACGCCGCCACGCCCACCGCCGCCCACATCGGGCCGAACCTGAACCACAGACCGCCACCGACCAGCAGCAAGCCGCCCACGGTGAGCTGGGTGGTGGCGTTGACCGCATGTCTTGTGCCATAGACGACCGCGGGAGTGTTGGAGCCGACACGGGCGTCGCCGACGCGGTCCGGCACTGCCCACCACAGCGCTCTGCCGGTCGCCAGTGCCGCGACACCGGAGAAGACGAGCCACACCGCCGGATCCGCCTGTCCCCCGGCTGCCGCATACGCCGTCACGCTCGGCAACAGGCCCGCGGCGATCGCGAGTACGACCGGGCCTGAATAACCGCGTCGTTTCAACCTGATCGGTTCGAGGTTGTACGCCAGGTAGAGGGCCAGGATCAGCCCCACGCCGATCGCGACCCGCCACGACACGGCAATCGCCAGTGCCTCGGCGAAGATCATCTCGAAGATCGCCAGCGCGAGCACCTTCCGCGCGCCGATCTCCTGCACCGCCTGCGCCAGATGGCGTTTCTCGGTGGTGTGGATGTCGTTGCGGACGTCGGCGTAGGCGTTGAGCGGGTTGCCGGAGATGATCGCGACGAAGTTGGCGAGCACCGCGATGATCACGGCGAGGTCGAATCTCGTCGCGTAGCAGGCACCCCAGGCGGCGCAGCACGCGTAGTGCACGCCGAAGGGGTGTTCCAGGCGGTGGAGGTAGGTCAGCGCCGGCACGTGGCCACCATCGCGAGGCTCGGCGGAGGCGCCATCGCGGCGCCCCGCAGCTGGGGTGTGCAGTGGGTGCTGTCGAGCCGGATTCTCCGGTGCCGCAACAGTGCTCGGACGATCGTGCGGATCTCCGTCAGTGCCAGGTCTTTTCCCGGGCAGTGCCGGACTCCCCCGCCGAACGGGAAGAACGCGCCGGGCGGCGGCTGGCTTCTGGTCGGGTCGAAGGTGTGCGCGTGGTCGTAGGTGGCGGCGCGGCGATGGGCGAGGTAGATGCTCGGGGTGATCACCATGCCCTCGTCGCTCATCCGGTTTCCGGCGAGCGCGGCCGGTGGGGAGAGCCTCAGCGACTCCATGATCGTTGCTTCGAGCAGGTCTTCGTCGAGGCCCGGGTTCTGGTCGATCCAGTACAGGGTCCAGGCGGTGGCGCTCGCGGTGGTCTCGTGGCCGGCGAAGAGGAGCGAGACGACCTGGTCGCGCAGGTCTTCCTGGGGCAGGTAGGCGGCGAGTGCCGGTGGTTCGGCGGTTCTGGCTCTGTGCAGGAGCATTCGGTCGAGGTGCGGGTCGGATCTCGTGGTGCCGGGCGTCAGGTATCTGTGGGCGAGGGTGCGGACTCGGCTGTTCAGGCGGCGGTCCAGCCAGCGGGTGAACGCCTGGAGCAGCTCCTCGTCGTCCACGCCGAAGACGATGCGGCCGATGATTCCGAGGGTGAGTCTTCTCGTCCAGTTCGGGAGGCTCACCGGGTCGCTGGGCAGTTCGGCGATCGAGCGGTCGACCATCTCGTCGATCAGCGCCTGGTATCTGTTGCCGCGCAACATGGGTGCGAGGGTGCGGCGGTATCTCGTGTGCTCGTCGCCGTCGAGCCAGAGCACGGATCTGGTGCCCAGCAACGGGCTCAGCGTGCGGCTCGGCGGGTGGTGCAGCTCGCGGTCGTGGCGGAAGAGCGCGGCCATGACGTCCGGATGCCAGACGAGCCAGCGCTTGTCCCTGAGCTTGACCATGCCGTCCTCGAAGTCCTGCACTGAGTCCAGGAACGGGATCAGGTGCAGCGCGAACCGCAGCTCGGTTCGGTTCATCGGCTCACCGCGCAGGCGAGGTGGAGCGCTGCCATGCCTTCTGCTCTGACGATTCTCGTCGGGGTGTACAGGTCTTTGTCGTGCCACAGCGGTGGGTGCTCTCGGTCGCCCCAGTCGTGCATGAACCTGGCGCCGCGGGTGATGGCTGTGGTGACCTGTCTTGGGGAGTGCGACAGGATTCTGATGGCGTAGGCCGTTTCCTCGTAGGTGCCTTCCCATCTGCCCCACGAGCCGTCGCTTCTCTGCGTCCGCAGCACCCAGTCGACCGCCTTTTCGTTGCCGTGCAGGGCGTTCGTCACGCACGCGGTCGCGTAGTAGGGCGAGGCGTGCCACTTGTCGCGCCAGAAGCCTTCCGGTTCCTGCATGTCTCGCAGCCACTCCTCCAGTTTCTCGTCTTCCCTGAGTGCCTGGAGGGCGTGGGCGTTCGTGCTGGTGGACGGGGTGCGCTCGTGGGGGAAGCAGGCGAAGTGGCGGGCTTCCCGGTAGCGGTCGAGCACCTCGGTCGGTCTGGGGCTGTCGCACAACGCGAGGGCGTGCAGCGCGGTGGCGGTGTCGTCGGCGTCGGCGGGGAGTCCTGGTCCGCCTGCCGCACCTTCCGCGGTGAACCTGATCTGCTCGATCATGGGGTCGGGGACGTCGAGGCCGGCGGACTTGAGGGCGACGATGATCCAGGAGCGTTCGAAGAGCGGGACCGGAACGCCTGCCGGGACTGGCCCGTTGTGTCTTCTTTGGACGGTTTGGAGATAGTCGAGGCTCTGGCTCGGCGTCGGTCTTTGCAGCTGGGTGGCGGTGGCGGCGGGACTGGCGGCAACGATGCCGTTCGTGGTGGTGACTTCGGGGCGCGGGCCGAAGATTTCGAGGGTGTGCCAGAGTTTTTCGGGCAGCGGTCGGTGTCTGAGCGCGTGCAGCGGGCGCGGGTCGAACGGGGTGCGCAGGCCGAGTCTTTCGGCGAGCGCGGGCACGATGAGCTCGACGGCGACCGTGTCCGGCAGCTTCAGCTTGCGGCTGAGCAGCTTTCTGACTGCCTCGAGCCCTCTTCTCGCCGCCGGGTGACGCTGGAGTGCGTCGACCGCGCTCAACGTCGGGACCAGCGCGTACTCGCCGGGGCCGCCCCACGTGCCGTCCGAGTTCTGGCTGTCGATGAGGTAGCGAACTCTGGCGTGGTGGCCTTCGAGCCACGGTGCCAGCGCGACGAGTCTGCCCGTCTCGTACACGGACGGTGTGACACCGCTCCAGGGATCGTCGGTCAGTTCCGCTAACAGGTTCATCGCGGCCCCCGGAGATAGCAACTGCGTAACCGTAGGACCACAGAGAGTAGCACTTTGGACCATTGGGCCCGCAAGCGTTTAGGCCGTTCAGAGGTCCACTCTGCAGAGTGGTTTAGCCGGGCGGATCCTGGGAGACATGACCACAGCGCGCGAAATCATGCACCCCGGAGTGCAATGCGTGGACGAGGACGCGAGTTTGCTGGACGCCGCCCGCATGATGCGGGACCTCGACGTCGGATCCCTGCCGATCTGCGGCAAGGACGACCGGCTGCACGGAATCATCACCGATCGCGACATCGTGATCAGGGCTGTCGCCGAGGGCATGGACCTGGCGACGACCCGCGCCGGCGAGTTCGGCGGCCACGTCCACTGGGTCGACGCCTCGGACTCCCTGGCGCACGTACTGGAAACCATGGGAGACAACCAGATCCGGCGGCTGCCGGTGATCGAGGACCACCGGCTGGTCGGGATGGTGTCCGAGGCGGACCTCGCCCGGCACCTGCCGGAGGACCAGCTGGCGTTGTTCGTGGAACGGGTCTACGCCTGACGACCGTGTTCCAGGTAGCGGGTCTCGCCTGACTCCCGGGCTTGCAGGGCTTGCGCGACGCGCCGTGCGAGTCTGGGGATCAGGCGGGTCGCGGCTCCCTTTGTACGCTCAGCTCCAGGGCGCGAAGTACCTGTGACCGCCGCAGCTCGCCGGCGAGGTCATGACGCAGACCCGGACCTCGATGTTCTGCGGCTTCCTGATGGGCAGCGCTCCTGAGCTGAACGGTCTCGTGTCATCGCAGTGGCGCGGCGACGACTTCCAGGGCTCGTCCATGAGGCTGTACTCGAGCTTGATGTCGAGTCGCGACCCGCCGCAGTTCGAGCGCAGGTCGCCGGTGACCTTGTAGGTGTCGTCCGACATGCGCCACACGGCACCCTTGAACGTCACGTTCTGCTCGCCCCACCGGTGCTGGGTGGAGAACTCGATGAACCGCTCGACGTCCGGCCCGGCCTGGGCGGGCGCGTCGCAGAGCATCAGGCCGATCGCCGCCAGAAGTGCTGTCCGCATGTAGATGGACGTTAGAAACCAAACGGAGAACTCGCTCGCCCGCGCACCCTCTTCACTCGAAGGTGGCGCTTGGTCGTCCGGCCAGGATTCGAACCTGGGACCCTCTGTTTGTAGGACAGACGCTCTTCCGCTGAGCTACCGGACGTTGGTCGTCCCGCCAGGACTTGAACCTGGGACCTACCGCGTATCAGACGGACGCTCTCTCCAGCTGAGCTACGGGACGGAGTGGAAGACGAGGGTGTCGAACCCTCCAGGGCGATCTTGCAAGGATCACCTGCGCGCCGGCGCGTCCCCCCCTGTATTCAGTTGTCGAGTGCCCTCACCAGGATTCGAACCTGGACTGGACGCGTTCTGAGCGCGTTGCCTCTCCCGTTGGGCTACAAGGGCGTGCGGATCCGGGGAGTCGAACCCCGACTGTCATGGCCCTCAACCATGTGCCTCTACCAGTTGGGCTAGATCCACGTCGGTGCGAGCGGCCGGAGGGCATCGAACCCTCTGCTTCGGTTTGGAAGACCGACGTGTCCGCCGAGTTCACCACGACCGCGTTGCGGTATTCAGTTGTGCCGTGCTGTGCGCACCGACGGAAGGAGTCGAACCCTCGGGAAACTGTTTTGGAGGCAGTTCCGCTTCCAAAGCTCGTCGGCATTCTTGGGCAGGGCAAAACAAAAGCCGCCTGGGTTTCCCCTTGGCGGCTCCGAGGTCAGGACCTGCTACGAGGTCATGGCCTGGAACCCCACGCCAGCACCAGAAGGCAACCGGCGAGGAAGGCGAGAATTCGCCATCCCGCGAGCTGAGCCTTGGCAAGCATGTCTTCCTCCGGTTGATCTCTGTCGTTCGTGATGGGACCAAGTTATGCGAGGGCCACGCGGGCGTGCAACGCATTTAATTGCGTTCCAGATGGTGGATTGTTGCGACGGCGGTGACTTGCGGGGCAACGGTGGGCCTGGAACCGTTCTCGTGCACGCTCGCGCCACGTAACCAAACGAAACGGCGCGCACCCGATGGGATGCGCGCCGTTCGATGAAGCCGAG
>JAVXWK010000363.1:0-3794 GCA_032230575.1 Pseudonocardiales bacterium
GACCCCGTGATCGCACGACTGCACCTCTACCTGGTCGACATCACCGCCGCGGTGGTGATCGGAGTGCTCGTGGCGTACGCGATGCTGGAACAACGGGATCAGCCGTGGTGGCTGGTCCTGCCCTGCGCCGCCGCCGTCGCGCTGCCCGTCGCGGTCCGCCGGATCTGGCCGGTCCCCGTCCTGGCGATCACCACGGCCGCCACGGCAGCGGTGGTGATCGGCCAGGTGCTGCCGACCCAGGCGCTCGGCGCCCCGACGGCGGCGGTGTGCTTCGCGCTCTACACCGTGGCCGTCGAACGCTCCCGCGCGTGGTCACTCGCCGGAGTCGTGGTCGCGGTGGTGGCGATCTCCGGCGTGTCCGGCGGCGAACCGGAGAACGTGCTGCTCGTGATCGCCGCGATGGGCGCCGTCTGGGTGATCGGCTACACGACGAGGATGCGGCGGTCGTTCCTGGAGCGGGAGACGTCCCAGCGGGCCGAGCAGGCTCTGTCCGACGAACGGCTGCGCATCGCCCGCGAACTGCACGACGTGGTGGCGCACAACCTTTCCCTGATCGCCGTGCAGGCCGCCAACGCCGCACATGTGCGCTCACCCGAGCACGCCTACGAGGCGCTCGACGTCATCTCCTCGACGAGCCGCGCGGCGCTGACCGAGATGCGCGGCCTGCTCGGCGTGCTGAGGTCCGACGCCGACCTGGCGCCCTCCCCCGGGCTGGACGGGCTGGCCTCGCTGGCCGACCGCGCGTCGCTCGCGGGTGTGCGGGTCTCGCTGGAGGTGCGCGGCGATGCCGTTGTGCCGGAGGGGGTCGGGCTGTCGGTGTACCGGATCGTGCAGGAGGCTCTGACCAACGTCGTGAAGCACGCGGCACCCGCCTCGTGCACCGCGCTGGTCGACGTGACGCCGCGGTCGGTGCGCGTCGAGGTGACCGATGACGGGCCGGGGGTGCGGGAGTTGGGCGAGGGGCACGGGTTGATCGGGATGCGGGAACGGGTCGCGGTGTACGGCGGCACGTTCAGCGCGGGACCCGGCCCCGACGGCGGCTTCCGGGTCGTGGCGGAGCTGCCGCTCCGATGATTCGCGTGCTGATCGTCGACGACCAGGCCCTGCTGCGGGCGAGCTTCCGGCTGCTGGTGGACAACGAACCCGGCCTGACCGTGGTGGGCGAGGCCTCCACAGGTGCTGAAGCCGTTGCGCTGGCTTCTTCTTTGGCGCCAGACGTCGTGCTGATGGACATCCGCATGCCGGAGATGGACGGCATCGAGGCCACGCGGCTGATCGCCGGCCCGCGCGTGCTGGTGCTGACGACGTTCGACCTGGACGAGTACGTGTTCGGCGCTCTGCGTGCCGGCGCCTCGGGTTTCCTGCTGAAGGACACGCCGCCGGCCGAGCTGCTGGACGCGATCCGCGTGGTGGCGTCCGGTGAGTCGCTGCTGTCGCCGTCCGTGACGCGCCGGCTGATCTCCGAGTTCGTGCGGAAGCCGTCGTCTCCGGTGCTCAAAGGCCTGGAAGTGCTGACCGAACGGGAGAAGGAGGTGCTGCTGTTGATCGCACGCGGACTGTCCAACGCGGAGATCATGGCTCAGCTCCACGTCAGCACGGGCACGGTGAAGACGCACATCGGGAACCTGCTGGCGAAGCTGCACGCACGCGACCGCGCCCAGCTGGTGATCGCGGCCTACGAGTCCGGCCTGGTGGGTTAGTCCGCCGGGCCGGGCGGGTTCACTTCAGCCCGATGAGCCTCGTTCGGCTGGCCCATCACGTCGAATGTTCCTCCGAGGCGCGCATCCGGAACAGTCGATTCGCCGTTACGGGTCAACGGGGTTCGTGTCCCGGCTAACGTGGTGGGCCCGGCGATCACTCGACTGACGGAGCGACGACCATGCGCCGTGTTCGATGGGACGGTGTGCTGCCCGACATCACCACGGGCAGTCCGCGCCAGCAGGCCTGGGCGGTGGACATCCGCAACCGGTACGTCCGCGGGCGGTGGGGCGACAAGTGGCAGTTCGGCATGTCCGACTCCGACTGGTCACGGCTGACCCTGCTGGTCGACGCCAAGTGGTGGATCGACAACCGCGACGACGTCGAGCAGGCCTTCGAAGCGCAGGAGCCGTGGCAGGAAAGCCGGCCGTCCCAGCAGTACTGGCCGCCCGACATCACCGCCCGCACGCCCGAGGACCGGCGCAAGGCCATGAAGATCCGGCAGGCGCTGATCGACAACCGGTGGGGCCGCAAGATCCCGCCGGCGGTGCGGGAGGCGCTGAACCGGCTGACGGACGCCGACTGGTGGCTGCGCAACAAGGTGGGCGACGGCCGTCCGATGGCGATCGACCGCGCCTTCGGCGACGAACTGCCGGAACACGACCGCAGGATGATGGCACTGCCCAAAGGGCCGTACGTGCCACCGCATCCCGGCCCGTGCGAGGAGCGGCCGGACTACATCGTGACGCACGCCGCCGCCAAGAAGATCGCCACCGAACACGGCGACCTGCGACTGGCTCCCCGGCCGATGGACGTTCCCGTCGAGCAGCGCGACTCCTGCTGCTTCTCGAGGGGGTGGCAGGCCGGGGAGGCCGAGGGCAAACAGCTCTGGATCAGCCGCAAAGCCGCCGAGCTCCGGCGCGGCAACCCGCGAGGGACCGACGCGGACGAGGAAGCCCGGCTGGCCATGTGGCGGATGGAGCGCCATCTGGACGGCCACGGCTGACCATCCCCGCCCTTTCCATCCGGAACACGAAACCGCCCCGGCATACGACCGGGGCGGTTTCGTTTCGAGCCGTCTTACAGGTACGTGCCGGTGTTCGTGGCCGTGTCGATCGCGCGGCCCGCCTCCTGGTTCTTCCCGGTGACGAGCGTGCGGATGTAGACGATCCGCTCGCCCTTCTTGCCCGAGATGCGTGCCCAGTCGTCGGGGTTCGTCGTGTTCGGCAGGTCCTCGTTCTCGGCGAACTCGTCGAGGATGGCCGCCTGCAGGTGCCGGACCGAGAGTCCGGGCTGCTTGGTGTCCAGCAGCGACTTGATCGCCGCCTTCTTGGCCCTGTCGACGATGTTCTGGATCATCGCGCCGGAGTTGAAGTCCCGGAAGTACAGGACCTCCTTGTCACCGTTGGCGTAGGTGACCTCCAGGAAGCGATTGTCCTCGGACTCCTCGTACATGCGCTCCACGGTGTGCTGCACCATGCCCTCGATGCACGCCTTCGGGTCGCCACCGAACTCGGCGAGGTCGTCGGCGTGCAGCGGGAGGTTGGGCGTCAGGTACTTGTTGAAGATGTCCTTCGCGCCCTCGGCGTCCGGTCGCTCGATCTTGATCTTCACGTCGAGGCGGCCGGGGCGGAGGATCGCCGGGTCGATCATGTCCTCGCGGTTGGAGGCGCCGATGACGATGACGTTCTCCAGGCCCTCGACGCCGTCGATCTCGCTGAGGAGCTGGGGCACGATCGTCGTCTCGACGTCGGACGACACACCGGAACCGCGGGTGCGGAAGATCGAGTCCATCTCGTCGAAGAACACGATCACCGGGGTGCCCTCGGACGCCTTCTCACGAGCCCGCTGGAAGATCAGGCGGATGTGCCGCTCGGTCTCACCGACGAACTTGTTGAGGAGCTCGGGGCCCTTGATGTTGAGGAAGTAGGACTTGGCCTGCTTGTCGGTCTCGCCGCGGAGCTCCCTGACCTTCTTGGCCAGCGAGTTCGCCACCGCCTTGGCGATGAGCGTCTTGCCGCAGCCGGGAGGGCCGTAGAGCAGCACGCCCTTGGGCGGGCGCAGCTCGTACTCGCGGAAGAGGTCCGCGTGCAGGA
>JAVXWK010001085.1:0-3126 GCA_032230575.1 Pseudonocardiales bacterium
CGGACCGGCGAGCTGAAGTCCAACGGGCGCAACAACTTCTTCAACGCTCTGCGCAACCAGCCCGGAGACTGGGCGAAGTTGATCAACACTCGTGGCGACGGGACCGTGCTGCGCGCCTTCGCACCCCGGCTGGGCATCGAAGCGGGGTCGTTCAGCAACACCTACTTCGACGGTTACACGAACCAGGTGTGGAACACCTACAAGAACACCACGCTGACCGTCGTGCCGATCCGGGACCAGCCGAACACCAAGTACACCGGCCGGGTCGACGGCGGGGGAGTCATGAGGTTCACCAACTCCTCCGGTGCACAGGTCGCGTCGTTCCAGCGGCCGTCGACCAGGGACGTCTTCGGCTGTGACGGCCGGCTGGCGGCCCCGGACGGTGTGGTCGGTGAGATCGCACGGTCGCTGTGTGCCGCGCTGCACCGGTCCACGCTGGGCTACATCCACACCGCGCCGACCTACAACCCGGCCGAGTTCTACACGAGGACGATCACCGACCACTACGCGCGCAAGATCCACGCGCAGATGGTGGACGGCAAGGCGTACGGCTTCGCCTTCGACGACGTCGGCGGCTTCGAGTCGCTCGTGTACGACCCGAACCCCCGCTCCGCGCGCGTCATCCTCACCCCGTTCTAATTTCCTCCCTGCACAACGGACCGCACGGTGCTGTCGAAGCGCCGTGCGGTTCGTTGTCGAAAGGAACAGCATGGACACCCAACGTCGCAGGCCGAGGATCGGTCTGGTCGCGGGCGGGCTCGGCGCGTACTGGCCGCAGTTCCCGGACCTGCTGCCCACACTCGAACGATCTGCCGTGTACGTGAGCGAGCGGATCTCGGGGTACGACGCCGAGATCGTCGACGCGGGATTCATCTCCGACGCACAGGGCGCTGCCGCTGCCGCCGAACGGCTCCGCGCCGCGGGCTGCGACCTCATCGTCGGCTTCCTCGCCACGTACATGACCGCGACCATGCTGATGCCGATCGCCCAGCGGTCGGGGGCGCCGGTCCTGCTGATCAACCTGCAGCCGGCCGAGTCGATGGACCACGCGAACTTCGACACCGGGCAGTGGCTCGCCTACTGCGGCGCCTGCCCCCTGCCCGAGATGGCGAACGCCTTCACCCGCGCCGCGATCGAGTTCCGCAGTGTGTCGGGTTTCCTGCGCGACGAGCGAGCATGGGCCAAAATCGGCGACTGGATCAAGGCCGCCGGGGCGCGCAAGGTACTCCGGTCCGGGCGGCACGGGCTGATGGGGCATCTGTACCCGGGAATGTACGACGTCTCAACGGATCTGACGATGGTCACCGCTCGGTTCGGCGGCCACGTCGAGGTGCTGGAGTTCGACGACCTGCGTGTGCGGGTGGAGAAGGTGACCGAGGCCGAGATCGCCACCAAGATCGCTGAGGCGGAGTCGGTCTTCGAGGTGACGCGATCGGTCCAGGCCGAAGACCTCGCGTGGGGTGCCAAGGTCGCGGTCGGGCTCGACCGCCTGGTCGCCGACTTCGCACTCGACAGCCTCGCCTACTACCACCGCGGACTCGACGGCGAACAGCACGAACGGCTCGCCGCCGGGATGATCCTCGGCGCCAGCCTGCTGACCGCTCGGGGAGTTCCGGCCGCCGGCGAGTTCGAGCTGCGCACCAGCCTGGCCATGCTGATCATGGAACTCCTGGGCGCCGGCGGCTCGTTCACCGAACTGCAGGCGCTGGACTTCGACCGCGGCCACGTCGAGATGGGCCACGACGGCCCAGGACATCTGGCGATCAGCTCGGGCCGGCCGTTGCTGCGGGGGCTGGGCGTCTTCCACGGCAAGCGCGGCTGGGGTGTCTCGGTCGAGTTCGACGTCGCACACGGACCGGTCACCCTCCTCGGCGTCGGTCAGACCAGGGACGGCGGCTACACCCTGGTCGCCGCCGAGGGTGTGGTGGTGGACGGCCCGCACCTGGAGATCGGCAACACGACGAGCCGCGTGGACTTCGGCTGTGATCCCGGTGAGTGGACCGATACCTGGTCGGCCAGCGGCGTCGGCCATCACTGGGCGCTGGGTACCGGTCACCGGATTCGCGGCCTGCGGGCGGTGGCGAGCCTGCTGGACCTGCCGTTGGTCGAGGTCAGCGCTCGGTAGCCCGGACCACCTCCAGCGTCTCGGCCAGCGGCCTGGCCGGCACGTGGTGGCCGAACGTGTCGTTGGCGAAGAACGAGACTCCGTCGACCTCGGCGGCCAGCGCCGGCAGCAGCTCGCGTTGGTAGCGGTAGGTGCGGATGTCGTCGAGGTGCGTGCGGTACCAGTACCACGGGTCGACGAAGTCCAGTCCATACAGGACTCGCGGCGTGCCGCCGACGCGCAGTGCGGCCTTGCTCCGGACGTTCGGCGCGATCTCGGTGCGTTCGACGAGGACGGCGAACGTGGACACCAGGATCGCGTCGAGCGTCGCGTAGGCGGTGTCGGACATCGCCCAGCGGGAGCGCTCGACCTCGGCACGCCAGTAGGTGTCCATCCAGTACACGAGCAGCGTGCCCATTTCCTCGCGCAGCCGCATGAAGAAGCGTTCGACGCCCGCGGCTCGTTCTGGCGTCGGCTCGGGGGCGTTGTCGGGGTGCCAGAAGCCGAGCAGCCCGAACTGGTTGCCCAGCAGGATGCCGTCCAGGGCGAAGTCGCGAACGAAGGCCGCGGTCTGCGCGGCCACGAAATCGCCGGCCGGCGTTCCCGCCGGAATGCCGGAGGGCCATGCGGCGTACGGGCGGGAGTCGGCGTGCAGCGGCAACGTCACGTCGATCACGCCCGCAATGACGTGGCCGCCCGCGTCCGCCGCGGCGGACGAGACCTCGGGGTGCCGCCCGGTCTTCCACTCACTGCGGCAGAACTCCGGTCCCGGTTCGAGGTACTCGAGCAGGGTCAGGTCGATGTCCAGCGCCGCGGCCTCGGCACGGAACGCCGCGTAGATGCCCGCCAGCACGTGGTAGTCCATCGGCTGTTCGCTCAGTACGAACATCGGCCCGGCCGAGTACGGGTTGTACGAGCGCTCTCCACCCTCACGAACCCTGGTCAACCAGTCGAGGTTGTGCGCGCGGGTGGTCGCGGTTCCACCGTGCGCGTAACAGTTGTAGCGGGCCCAGTCGAACGTC
>JAVXWK010001124.1:0-3931 GCA_032230575.1 Pseudonocardiales bacterium
CGGTCGAGGGCAGCGCCGCGCGTCTCAGCGCCGCCGCACCGAAAACGCCGAGCAGCACGCCTATGAGCGCGCCCGCCGCGAGTTCGTAGAGCACCAGCAACGGCGCGGTCCACGAGATCTTGTCCGACGACGCCAGCAGCACCACGGCGATGTAGACAGGCGCGTCGTTGAGGCCCGATTCGAGTTCCAGCGCACCCGTGAGCCGCGCCCCCACGCCTAATGACCGCAGCACGCTGAACACGGCGGCCGCGTCCGTGGACGACAGCACCGCGCCCCACAGCAGCGCCATCCGCCAGTCGAGGCCGAGCATGAAGTGCAACGCCGTCGCGGTGACCGCGACGCTCACCGCAACGGCCACAGTGGACAGTGCGACGCCCAGCCACAACGACGACTTCACGGCGTGCCAACGGGTCGTGAGCCCGCCCTCGGTCAGGATCAGCACGAGGGCCGCGATGCCGAGAGACTGCGTCAGGTCGGCGTCGTCGAACTTGATGCCGAACACCGACTCGCCCAGGAGCACACCGATGCCCAGGTACAGCAACAGCGAGGGCAGGCCGAGCCGGATCGACACCCGCACCGCGATCACCGAGATCAGCAGTACGGCTGCGCCGATGCCCAGCACGGCCGTGATGTCACCCACCTGGACCATTCTGATTGATCACCACCGAATTGGACGAATCAGGCGCGTTGAAACTCCAGCCGTTCGCACCTACTGGGTGCATGCCCACTGGAGCATGTTGATCAGTGGCTCAATCCCTACCCTGCACGGAGTTGAACCATGAGGATCCTCATCGCGCTGGCGGCCGCCTTGATGGTGACCGGAACCACAGCAGCGCAAGCGGCGGCTCCTGCCGTCGCGGCGGCACCGAACATCAACGTCGCGAACGTCCAGGCTCATCTCGCCAAGTTCCAGTCGATCGCGACCTCGAACGGCGGCAACCGCGCTCACGGTCGTCCGGGCTACAAGGCCTCGGTCGACTGGGTGAAGAGCAAGCTCGACGCGGCGGGCTTCACCACGCGGGTGCAGTCGTTCACCTACGGCGGCGCCACCGGCTACAACGTGATCGCCGACTACCCCGGCGGCGACGCGAACGACGTCGTCATGCTCGGAGCCCACCTGGACAGCGTCACCAGGGGACCCGGCATCAACGACAACGGCAGCGGCTCCGCCTCGATCCTGGAGGTCGCCCTCCAGATGAAGGCCACGAACTTCAAGCCGACCAAGCACGTGCGGTTCGGCTGGTGGGGCGCGGAGGAACTCGGCCTGATCGGCTCGAAGGCCTACGTCAGGTCGCTGGCCTCCGCGGACAAGTCGAAGATCAAGGCGTACCTGAACTTCGACATGACCGGCTCGCCGAACCCCGGCTACTTCGTCTACAACGGCCGGGAGCAAGGGCTGCCCGCCGGTTCGGTTGATCTGCAGAAGAAACTGGAGGCGGCCTTCGCGGCGATCAGCGTCAAGACCGAGCTGACCGACGTCGACGGCCGCTCCGACCACGCGGCGTTCGCGGCCGCCGGGATCCCGACCTCCGGCACGTACGCCGGCGGTGACGAGCTCAAGACCACGGCGCAGGTGGCGAAGTGGGGCGGCACGGCCGGCCAGTACTTCGACAAGTGCTACCACGCAGCCTGCGACACCTCGTCGAACATCAACGCCACGGCTCTCGACCGGCACGCGGACGTGATCGCCTCCACGTTGTGGACCCTCGCGGCCTGATCATCGTTTCGTGAGCACCTGCACGGCCTCGTCGAGCACAGGTTCGACGAGGCCGGGCAGGGTCACGTACATCTGTGCCTGGCCGAGGTAGAGGCTGAACGCGATCAGCGCGCGCTTCTTCGCGTGCTCGTGGTCGAACCCGAGCTGCTCGAACAGTTCGGTCAGGTAGCCCAGCCGCCTCTCGGTGACGCGCTTGAGCACCGGCGCGATGACCTCGTTCTCGGCGGCTGCCTGCAACGCCATCTCCACCGAGCCCTTGCGCTGCCGGTCCAGCACCGTCCCGAACAGCGTCTTCAGCTTGTCCTGCGGCGTCTTCTCCGACTCCACCAGCTCGATGACCCGCTCGGTGTGCTCCCGTTCCCACCGCTCGACCGTCGCCTTCAGCAGCGCGTCGCGGTTCGGGAAGTGGTGGTAGACGCTCCCCTTCGTCGCTCCGGCCCTGGCCGCGAGCGGCTCGACGGCGACGGCCTGGAGCCCGCCTTCCGCCAGCGCTCTCAGCGCTGTCTCAGTCCAGTCGTCACGGGTGCGGCGCATTTCCGTACGCTAGCGTATGTTCACCAACATACGGTGCCGTATGGAAGGAGCGTGTCGTGGTTCGCAACGTGCACGAACGAGAACTGCCGGTCCCAGCAGGGCCGTTCATCGATCGCATCCAGGAGCTCTGGCCACCCCTGTGGGGCAAGCAGGAGTTCGACCGCCCGCTCGGCGTCGGTGCCGACGGCGGGCACGGCCCGATCCGCTACCACTGCACGGAGTTCAAGCCCGGCGAGTCGATCACTTTCGCCTTCCGCAGCGGCGAGGGCTCGCACACGTTGTCGGCGTCGGGCAACGTGCTCAAGCACGAGCTGATCGGCCACTTCAGCCTCGGCACGCGGCTGCGGTGGGCGCTGGTGACCCGCTGGCTGCACGACGCGTGTCTGGAGGACCTCCTCGACAACTTCGAGCGCGCAGCGGGTCGCGAGCCCGCCGCACCAGCGCGCTGGTCGCTCTGGGTCCGGCTCGTTCGCCGCGCGTTGGGACTGGCCAGCAGCCAGGCGGCCCGCGTCTGATCAGGGTTTGCGCAGCAGCAACTGGGCCTGCTGGAACCGCTCGCCCTCGATCGGCTCCCGGCACAGCCGCGCCACCTCGGTGAACCCGGACTGGCCGGCCACGGCCGCGAGGGCGTCGGGCGACCACCGGTAGGCGAGCGTGACCTTGTGGTCGAACTCCCGCGGCCACGCCTCGTCACCGGCGAAGAACCCGAGCAGCACGTGCCCGCCCGGCTTCAGCACTCGCGCGAACTCGTCGAACACCTCCGTAAGTCGTTGCGGTGGCGTGTGGATGACGGAGTAGAACGCCAGGATGCCGCCGAGCGCCGCGTCCTCGACGTCGAGCGCCGTCATCGAGCCCTCGTCGAACCTGAGGCCCGGATGTGCCTGGCGCGCCAAGGCGATCATCTCCGGCGACAGGTCGACGCCGGACACGTCCAGCCCCAGCTCGTGCAGATGCGCGGTCAGGTGGCCGGGCCCGCAGCCGAGATCGGCGACGGGTCCGGCCTCGCCCACGATGTCGGCGAACGCTCTGAGCAGCGCGCGCTCCAGCGGCAGCCGGTCGAGGATGTCGCTGAACATCTCGGCGTAAAGGCCCGCGACGGCGTCGTAGGCGATTTTGGTGTCGTGCAACGTGGACTGGTCGGTCACCCACCCACCGTACTGAGAACGCAGCGCGCCTGGACCGGTGTGTAGGTGCCCTCGCTGTACGAGCCGCCGTACAACGACCCGTCGTCCGCGAACTCCTCGTAGACGGCGGTGCCCGGCGGCTGTTCAACGTCACCGTTGGCACGCCTAACGCTTGCCCCGCCCGGAGTGAGGCCCAGAACATCGCCCGACGAGGTGACTTCCGCGGCCTCGGCCGAGCCGGTCAACGTGCGCACGACGTCGCCCTGCAGGTCCCACTCCACGCCGACCGTGTCGGTTCCTCTGGACAAGCCGACGACACGGCCGTTCCGAATGGCGCGGACCTCCGTTTCGGTGTGGCCGGGTAACGGACGTAAGAGCGTGCGGATGCCGTTCTCGTCCCACACGTAGGACTGCGTGGCCTCCTCGACCAGGCCGTACCGCCACGCAGCGACCCGGCCTTGCTCGTCGATGCCCCCGATGGTCCAGCTCGCGTTGTCGTCGGTGCCAGAGAGCATCAGTGGTACCGACGAGTCCGCGGGCCAGATCGCCAGCCGAC
>JAVXWK010001125.1:0-2974 GCA_032230575.1 Pseudonocardiales bacterium
TTCCAGCTGATGTCGCCTTGGGCGCACGAGAAATCCGGCTGGTTCGGCTGGAGGCGGGAGCGCCGAGATGACCTCGGATCTGCTCTGCACCACTGTGACGCCAATTGTGGCTCCGACTGTGTCGCACGGTCTGAAACTGCCGCTGAAATCGGATGCGATGTCCGCTGGGCACTTCAACGGGGGCTGGCGGCCGTTGTCGACCGATCCGGCCATCCAGGTGCCCTCGCTCGTGGCTCCGGCCAAACGTTCCTGGTGACGCTCGAGTCGTTCCAGCGAGCGAGCCCGCATCTACCAGCGGGGCCGCGGCGGGCTGACCCTCGTCAGCCCGGTGGCCTCCGGTGACCTCGCGTTGACCTGCTGGGCGACGTCGGACAGCAGCTGGCCGGTGTTGCGGGCGTAGTTCCTCATGAGGGAGAAGGCATCCGCCACCCCGATCTGCAGGCGTTCGGTCAGCACGCCCTTCGCCTGTTCGATCTCGACGCGGCTCGTCAGCGCGGTCTGCAGCTGGTCGGCGAGCATCTGGTTCTCCTGGACGGCTCGCACCTGCAGAAGACTGATCGTCGCGACGTTCGCGAACGACTGCGCCAGTGCGGCAGTGTCTGCGGGGAGCGGGCCGGGCGAGGTGCGGAACAGGCTCAACGATCCGATGACGTCCTCCCGCAGCCGCATGGGCATCGCGTCGACGGCTCCGAACCCGAGCCCCACCGCCGCCGTGCTGAAACCCGGCCATCGCAGTGGTTCCGCACGCAGGTCGGGGCACCGCACGGTCTGTCCGGAGTGGAAACATTCCTCGGACGGGCCTTCTTCGTCCTGGAGCGAATGGTGCGCCAGTTCGGTGGAGGTGGCCACCAGCTTGAGCACACCCCGGTCGTCGGCCAGCAGGACCCCCGCCGCGTCCACGGCCAGCAGCTCGACACAACGTTCGGCCAGCACGTGCAGGAACTCGATGCCGTCGAACCGCTCCACGAGCGTGCCGGCCAGTTCGACGAAGGTCTGCGCCACCCGTTGGTCCGACACCTGCGTCACCTCTCGCTCGTCATCGATGCTGAACACGACTCCGCGCTCGACCACGTCGAGCAGCAAAGTCGTTGCCACGTCTGCCAGCCGCATCACGTCGGCGATCTCGTCCGGCGTCAGTGCGCCGCGGGTGTCGCGGTGGACCTCCAAGGCACCGAAAGACAGCGCGCCCAGAGCCAGTGGGAACGCGAACACCGCTTCGACCCCGGCTTCGACCGCGGCGGGAGCGAAGAGCGGCCAGCGCGCCGCGCTGTCGGAGCCGACGAGATCCGGGACCAGCACCGGCCGGTTCCGCAGGGTGGAGGTGAACGCCGGCCCCTGCCCGAACGCGGTCTGCAGCTCGGCGATCTCCTCACCGCAGAAACCGTTGGCATCGAACGGGTTGACAGCGCCCTGAGCCCCGCGCAGGTAGATCGCCGCGCCCACTGCGTCCGTCCTGATTCCGCCGGCGATGCAGACGTGACGAACGGCGGCCCGCCGGTTCTGGTGTTCATCCGTCTCCGCTGCCACGCCGAGGACGTGGTGATGCCGGTCCGCGTCCATGTCGCCAGCCGATCTCGCGTCGGTGTGGACCGCGTACCCGGTTGCGGCGCGGTCGCGTCTCTTCGGGAGAGCAAAGTGTCCGCGGGGTCCGGGCGGTTTTTTCAGCGTAGACCAGAAACAGCCGAAGGCAATTTTCTTTTGCTCATTTGTGGCACTTCTGCCAGTGATCCGCTGAAGGGGTAGAGAATTCTTCGGCTGAACGGGCGAACTGGGGAGGGTCCGGCTGGAGGCGCTGGCTACCAGCACCGACGGTGAGGTGGCGGCCGAAAATATTTCGGCGTCGGTTCGGTGGATCATGACGGAAAGGGTGTAGGGTCGATTTTGCCGAGAACATCTCGTGCCCGAGCGGTCAAGCTCAGGTTGTACCCGGCGAAACCTGAACCAGTCGTATTCTCGGCTGGAGACGGAAGCCCCGGCATGACGTCGGCCCCTCACCATTCCATCACTCCACTGGCCGTCACGGCCACAGAGCAGCCTCGGTGCCCGCAGCGATTCCGGTTGCGGCCGAAGGCGCTCACCACGGGGTATGTCGACGGTGCGTGGTGGCCACGTTCCCGGGACCTCGCCGCCGAACTGTCCGCACCGCTCGCGGTGCCGGCAGTCCGGCCGGGCGGGATCACAAGGTGAGCTACAACCTGGCCGAGTGGGAGGCCAGGAGCGGCCGGATCCCCCAGCAGACCCACCGAGGAGCTCGATGACCACAACGACTCACACATCCATGTACGAACGCAGGCTCGCGATGGTGCAGGGCGTGTTGTCCGGCCGTACCGAACTCGGCGACAAGGCGGCGCGGGATCTGGCCGTGCACGTGTTGCGCGCACTGGACCACGTCCCGGAGCGAGTGCGTTGACCTGGCGCCACAACGGGCGTGAGGAACCTCAGGCGCGGAACACCCGGCTGCTCCGCGTCGGATGCGCGTTCACCTACCGCGCCGAAGTGCCCACCGCGGCGGTGTTCCTGATCGGGGTGGCGCGAAGCGGCGACGTGCTGGTGAGCCGTGAACATCTGGCCGTCTCACCGGAAACGCCGGTGCGGCACCACTTCGACCTGTACGGCAACCGGTGTGCACGCGTCGCGCTGCCCACCGGTCTGTCCACTGTGGAGTACTCGGCCTGGGTGGACGTGCCCGATCGTGCCGAGGACGTCGACTGGAACGCACCCGAGACCGCGCCTGACGATCTTCCGGACGATGTGTTGCTGTACACCTTGCCCAGCCGCTACTGCGTGTCCGACGTGCTCGGTGACGAGGCGTGGTCGAGGTTCGGAACCCGCCCGCCCGGCTACCGGCGGGTGCGGGAGATCTGCAGGCACGTCCACAACTCCTTGACGTTCACCTACGGCAGCTCCACCGCGTGGTCCACCGCCGCGGACGTCAACGCGTCGGGTGTCGGGGTCTGCCGGGACTTCGCGCATC
>JAVXWK010001126.1:0-2805 GCA_032230575.1 Pseudonocardiales bacterium
GCCGCCTGGGCGAGTGCCGCGGCGAGCGCAAACGGTTGCGGGTCAACGGTCCGGGTGAAGTCGTGCTCAGCGAGGAACCCGGTGTGCGTATCGCCGTTGAGGAAGGCGTCGTTCCGCAGGATGTCCACGAGCAGCCGGCGGTTCGTGATCAGGCCGTGGATCCGCGCGCTCTCCAGTGCGGTCGCGAGCTTGCGGGCGGCGGCCGCACGCGTCGGTGCGTACGCGATCACCTTGGCCAGCATGGGGTCGTAGAAGACCGAGATCTCCGAGCCGTCCTCGACGCCGCTGTCCAGCCTGACGTCGCCCGGGACCTCGAACCTGTGCAGCGTGCCGCTCGCAGGGCGCCAGTCATTCGCGGGATCCTCGGCGTAGAGCCTGACCTCGATGGCGTGCCCCCGCGGTTCCGGGGCTGTGGCGGGAAGGCGGGCTCCCTCGGCGATCCGCAGCTGCCATTCGACCAGGTCGACGCCGTAGACCAGTTCGGTGACCGGGTGCTCGACCTGCAGCCGGGTGTTGACCTCCAGGAAGTGGAAGTCCTCGCCCTTCAGCATGAACTCGACCGTGCCCGCGCCGACGTAACCGATCGACTCGGCCGCCGCCGTCGCCGCCGCGAACAAGCGTTTGCGGACGTCGTCGGTGACCGCCGGACTGGGCGACTCCTCGACGATCTTCTGGTGGCGGCGCTGGATCGAGCACTCACGTTCGCCGAGCGCCCAGACCGTGCCGTGCGCGTCCGCGAGAATCTGCACCTCGACGTGCCTCGCGTGCTCCAGCAACGGCTCGCAGAACACGGTCGGGTCGCCGAACGCCGACTCGGCCTCGCGGCGTGCGCTCGCCAGGGCGTTGGCGAATTCCTTGTGCTCACGGACGATCCGCATGCCCCGGCCGCCCCCGCCCGCGGATGCCTTGATCAGCACCGGGAACTCGGTGACGGTCTCGGGGTCGAGCTCGGGCAACGTCGGCACGCCGGCAGCCGCCATCCGCTTCTTCGCGGCGACCTTCGAGCCCATCGCCTCGATCGAGTCGGGTTCCGGACCGACCCAGATCAGGCCCGCCGCCTGCACTTTCCTGGCGAAGTCGGCGTTTTCGGACAGGAACCCGTAACCGGGGTGGACGGCATCCGCTCCCGCCTTGATGGCCGCCTCGACGATCAGGTCGGCGCGGAGGTAGGTCTCGCTCGGCGTCGCACCTGGCAGGTTGACCGCGAAGTCGGCTTCCCGCACGTGCGGCGCCGATGCGTCCGGGTCCGAGAACACCGCGACCGTGCGGATGCCGTTCGCCTTGCAGGAGCGGATGATCCGGCGTGCGATCTCGCCTCGGTTGGCGATCAGGAGAGTCTTGATCACTGTGCTCATCTCGGGGCTCACATCCGGAAGACGCCGAAGCCGTCGGCGCCCTTGATCGGTCCGCTGTGGACAGCGGAGAGGCACAGGGCGAGCACGGTCCTGGTGTCGCGCGGGTCGATCACGCCGTCGTCGTAGAGCTTCCCGGACAGGAACGGCGCCAGCGACTGCTCCTCGATCTGCGCCTCGACCATCTTGCGCATGGCGGCGTCGTGCTCCTCGTTGTACTCCTGCCCCTTCGCCAAGGCAGCCTGCCGTCCGACGATCGAGAGCACGCCGGCGAGCTGCGCGGGCCCCATCACCGCGGACTTGGCGTTGGGCCAGGTGAACAGGAACCTCGGGTCGTACGCCCTGCCGCACATGCCGTAGTTGCCCGCGCCGTAGCTCGCGCCCATGGTGATCGTCAGGTGCGGCACCCGGCTGTTGGACACCGCGTTGATCATCATCGAGCCGTGCTTGACGATGCCGCCCTGCTCGTACTGCGCGCCGACCATGTAACCGGTGGTGTTCTGCAGGAAGACGAGCGGGGTGTCGCTCTGGTTCGCGAGCTGGATGAACTGGGTGGCCTTCTGCGACTCCTCGCTGAACAGGACGCCGCGCGCGTTGGCGAGGACGCCGATCGGGTAGCCGTGAATCCGCGCCCACCCGGTGACGAGGCTGTTGCCGTACAAGGGCTTGAACTCGTCGAACTTCGAGCCGTCCACGAGCCGCGCGATGACGTCCCTGGGATCGAATGGCACCCGCTGGTCCTCGGACACGATGTCCAGGATGCTGTCGGCGTCGTACAGCGGTTCTTCGACGGTCGCGGGTTCCGGCCCGAGCTTGCGCCAGTTGAGCCGCGCGACGACCCTGCGGGCGAGCCGGATCGCGTCGGTTTCGTCCTCCGCGACGAAGTCCGCGAGCCCCGACGTCGCGCCGTGCATCGTGGCGCCGCCCAGCGACTCGTCGTCCGAGTCCTCACCGGTCGCCATCTTGACCAGCGGCGGACCGCCGAGGAACACCTTCGAGCGGTCCTTGACCATGATCACGTAATCGGACATGCCCGGCACGTACGCACCACCGGCCGTCGCGTTGCCGAACACGGCCGTGATCGTCGGGATTCCCGCGGCCGAGAGCCTGGTGAGGTCGCGGAACGCCCGGCCGCCGGGGATGAAGATCTCGCTCTGCGTAGGCAGATCCGCTCCGCCGGACTCGACGAGGCTGACCAGCGGCAGCCGGTTCTGCAGCGCGATGTCGTTGGCCCGCAGCGACTTGCGCAGCGTGTAGGGGTTGGATGCCCCGCCGCGGACCGTCGGGTCGTTCGCCACGATCACGCACTCGACGCCTTCGATCCTGCCGATCCCGGTGACGACACTGGCGCCGACCGGGAAGTCGGTGCCCCACGCGGCCAGCGGCGACAGCTCCAGGAACGGGCTGTCCTCGTCGATGAGCAGCTCGACCCGTTCGCGCGCGAGGAGCTTCC
>JAVXWK010001127.1:0-9361 GCA_032230575.1 Pseudonocardiales bacterium
GCCGGCAGGAGTTCGGCCAGCTGCACCGGGTAGACGGTGTCCTCTGTGGACTCCAGCTCCTCCGTGCTCCACCACCGGTAGCCCGAGATGCTGTGTTCCTCGACGTCGTTGAAGCCCGACGTGTCGACGTCCAGGCCGTCGACCGTGGCGTGGAAGAACCATTCCTCGGCGTCGAACGTCTGGCCGTCGAAGCTGAACACCGCGCGACGGCGCCAGATCGGGCCCACCAGAGCTTCTGGTGCGAGCTTCAGGCCGGTTTCCTCGAAGGCCTCGCGGACAGCCGCGTCGCGGAGCTCCTCGCCGTCCTCCACGCCGCCGCCGACGGTGAACCAGAAGAGCTCCTGGGGACGGGCCGGGTCGAAGCCCTGGAAGAGCAGGACGCGGCCGGAGGAGTCGGTCAGGAGCACGCGGGCCGACGGGCGTGGGGTGAGCATCACGGCGTCGGACGGGGCGGTGGGCTCGGCGATCTCGAAGTACGACGGCTGCGCGGCGGTGCCGGACAGGCGGAGCCAGCGAACGATCCGGCGGCGGCGTTGCACGAGCGTGTCGCGGACGGCGTCGTTGTGGACGCGGCGGGCCAGCACCACTCGTTCCTCGGCGTCGGCCAGCTCGAAAGCCAGGGCTGGAGCCACGGACGTGCGGTCCAGGGCGCCCAGCAGGCCGGAGAGTTCGTTCTCGGCGAGTTCACGTTCCGCACGCGACGCCGCCTCCGCGCGGGAGGCAGCCGAGGACAGTGCCGGGTCCAGCAGAGCGCGGGTCACCACGGCGCGACGGGCAAGGGCCGCGTCCAGAGCGGCCCAGGCTGCGTCGGTGCGGACGTGCAGGCGGTCCAGGCGGTTGGCGATGGAGAGGATCCAGGCGGACAGCAGGAGCGTGACCAGGACGACGACCAGCGCGGTGGTCATGCCTCGCTCACCCGGCGCGGGTCGGCGGCGATGGCCGTTTCGTAGACGCGCAGCACCTGGCTCGCGACCACGGACCAGTCGAAGGCCTGGACGCGCTGGGAGCCCAGATCGACGTACTCGGCCCGCAAAGCGCTGTCCCGCAACACCGAACGCAGCGCGGAAGCCAGCGCGGAGGCGTCGCCGACCGGGAAGAGTGCGCCCGCCTTGCCGTCGTCCAGCACGCGGCGGAACGCGTCGAGGTCCGAAGCCACCACGGCGGTGCCGGCGGACATCGCCTCGGTCAGGATGATGCCGAACGACTCGCCACCGGTGTTCGGCGCCACGTAGACGTCCACCGACCGCAGCATCCGGGCCTTCTCGACGTCATCGACCTGACCCAGAAGATCGACCCGTGAAGCGAAAGGGCCGTCGAACGTGTTGTCGCCGCGGCCCACGACCAGCAGGCGCAGGTCCGGGAACTCGTCGGCGATCAGGCCGAACGCCTCCCACAACACGGGCATGCCCTTGCGCGGCTCGTCGTAGCGGCCGACGAAGCCGATCGTGCCGCCGGGGCGCGGGTAGCCGTCCAAAGTGGACGCCGAGGCGAAGAAGTCGACGTCGACGCCGTTGGGGATCTCGACCGCGTCGCCGCCGAGGTGCTCGACCTGGACGCGGCGGGCCAGCGCGGAGACGGCGATGCGGGCGGTGACCTTCTCCAGGAACGGCTGCAGCACGCCCTGGAATGCCGACAGCATCTTGGAGCGCGGCGTCGAGGTGTGGAAGGTGGCGACGATCGGGCCGTCGGCGACCATCAGCGCCAGCATCGACAGCGACGGCGCGGTGGGCTCGTGCAGGTGCAGGACGTCGAACTGGTGCTCGTCGATCCATCGCCGGACCCGCGCGTACGAGACAGGGCCGAAGGACAGGCGCGCCACCGAGCCGTTGTACGGGATGCCGACCGCGCGGCCCGCCGAGGTGACGAACGAAGGCAGGGCCTGGTCGTCGTCCGCGGGCGCCAGGACGTTCACGGTGTGGCCGAGCGAGATCAGGGCGCGGGCGAGGTCGACGACGTGGGCCTGCACTCCCCCTGGCACGTCGAAGGAGTACGGGCAGACGATGCCGACCTTCACCGCGAAAGCCTCCTGGCCAAGGCGGCACGGCGGCTCTCGGGCAGGTCGTTGAGCCAGAGCTTCTGGAGCATGTGCCAGTCGGCCGGGTGGGCGGCGATGTCGGCGGCGAACACGTCGGCGATCGCCTGCGTGGCGGCCTGCACGGTGCTGACCTTGATCTGCGGGTGGATGCGGAAGTGCCAGCCGTCCTCGGTGAACCAGCAGCCGACCGGCATCAGCGCGGCACCCGTCGTCGCGGCCAGGTGCGCTGGGCCGGCGGGCATCAGGGTCTGCTCGCCGAAGAACGTCACGGGCACACCGGACGACGTCAGGTCGCGGTCGGCGAGCAGGCACACGACCTTGTTGGCGCGCAGCCGTTGGGCCAGCACCGTCGCGGGTGGACGGTCGCCGCCGTTGAGCGGCAGCACCTCGAAACCGAGCGTCTCGCGGAACTCCACGAACTTCCGGTAGAGCGACTCGGGCTTCAACCGCTCGGCCACGGTCGTGAACGTGCCGGAGTGGCCCACGAGCCAGACGCCGGCCATGTCCCAGTTGCCGCTGTGCGGAAGGGCGACGACCGCGCCGGTGCCGTTCTTCAGGGCCGCGTCGAGGTTCTCCACGCCGGACACCTGCGAGTTGCACTTCTCGTAGGCCGCGCGCAGATCCATCGACGGCAGCCGGAACGCCTCGCACCAGTAGCGCGCGTACGACCGCAGCGAGTCGCGCACGAGCTCGTCCAGCTCTTCCTCGCCCGCCTGCGGCACGACCCGGCGCAGGTTGGTGCGCAGCTGGTCGACGCTCGCACCGCCACGTTTCGCGGCGTAGTCGGCGCCCGCGTTGAACAGCGCGCGAGCCCACCTCCCGGGGAGGAGACGGATCAGCCGCCACCCGGCCGTGTATCCGAGCGTCGCGAGGTTCACGCGGCCTCCCGCGCGGACTTCGCGACGGCGAAGATGCGCTGCAGCACCGTCGCCACCGTCATGACCGCCAGCAGCCACAGCGAGATGTCCATGAGGTGCGGCACGCCGAGCCCCTGCACCCCGGCGCCGACCAGCGCGACGATGAACCGCTCGGCCCGCTCGGCCAGGCCCCCGTCAGCGCTCAGCCCGGAAGCCTCGGCGCGCGCCTTGACGTACGAGATGACCTGCGAGGCGACGAGGCAGATGAACCCGGCCGCGGCGGTCCACCGGTTGCCCTCGCTGAAGGCGTACCAGGTGAGCGCGGCGAACAGCGCCCCGTCCGCGATCCGGTCGCAGGTGGCGTCGAGCACGGCGCCGAACCTCGTGGGCCCCTGCGCGCGGGCCATGGCCCCGTCGATCAGGTCGAGCAGCACGAAGAACGTCACGAGCGCGCAGCCCAGGAACAGCTGTCCGCGGGGGATGAACCACAGCGCACTGGCAACGGCACCGGCCGTGCCGACCACGGTGACGACGTTGGGCGTGAGGCCACGCGCCAGCAGCCACGCCCCGATCGGATCGGTGACGCGCGAGACGGACGCGCGAGCGAAGATGTTCAGCATGGCGTGTCGCAGCCTAGCTGGACTGGTGAAACGCACCGCCCGCGGGTGACATGGCGTCGCCTCGAGGTGTACTACCAACTCTTGATCGAATCGCCGCCAACCGCACCCAACTGGCGCGCCGCGGTACTCGCACACGCCAGAAGCCGCGTGCGAACGGGGAGGCTGCCGGCGAGCGCCGTCCGGTGAGCGGCGGCACCCGCGAGCGAACCCCGTGTGACTAGGCGAGCCGCCGGTGGTCCTCGGCGATCCGCTTCAACAGTGCCTGCAGCTCCTCCCCCCGCACCGCCAGCCGCTCCAGCCGGCTGAACAGGCCGAGGTACTCCCGTACGTCCAGCGGGTCGGTGATGGTGGCGTTGCCGGTGAGCACGCTGACCGTGACCACGCGCTCGTCGTAGATGTGGAAACCGTGCAGGGCGACCACGTTCGCGTCGGCCGACCACGGGACGACGCCCAGGCGGACGTTCGGGCGGCGCTGGATCGCGGCCAGGTGCTCCACCTGTTCCGCCATCAGGTCCGCCGAACCCATCCGCCAGCGCAGCGCGCCCTCGGACATCACGAACACGAACTGCTTGGCCAGGTCGTCCATCCGGGCACGCCGGATGCGCAGGGCGGCCACCGCGGCCTCCTGCTCCGACTGCGGCATCGTCCCCAGCACGATCCGCAGGTAGGGCTCGGACTGCAACAACGCGGGTACCAGGTTGACCTGGAAGAACCTCGATGTCGCTGCGCGGGCCTCCACGCGGGTGATCGTCTGCTGGTGGCGGTGCGCTCCACGGTGCAGCACGACGCGGCGGGTCTCCGCCTCCGCGTGCAGCGACCTGGCGAGTTCGACCAGTTCGATGCGCGTCTCTCTCGTCGCGGCCAGTTCCGCGACAAGACGCTCCACGTCGGTGACGGACGGGAGCAGCATGCCGTTCTCGATCTTCGACAGCTTTGACTGGCTCATCCCGGTGGCACGGGCGGTGGCCGTGCCGGTCATCTTCGCCTCGGTGCGCAACCGGCGTAACTCACGCGAAAGCCGTTCTCTCGCTAATCGCGAACGCTCAGGTGCGGTCATGTTCGCACCGTAACCATCTGTGCACGTGGAGACGATCGGCCATAGGCGGGGACTTGACTCGCAGTTGACACCTCCAGGTGGGTGATCTCACCTACCTGGAATCGCTTTGTGCTGGCGATTCGTCTCGATCGGTTGACCAGAAACACCCGAAAGTTGCAATCGACCTATTCCGTGCCACGTGGAAACCACCCGGATTGTCCGGTCAGGACAACGTGGGTGGTTTTTGTCACTCTTTTGTCCACGAATTCGTACGGATTTCAATCACACCGCACTGGACGGACTAAACGCGGCGTTTAGCCAAAGGGAGCACGGCATTACCGCGAACACCGCAGCCGACCAGCTCAGTCGACGGCCTTCCAGCCCTCCGCCAGCAGGTCACGGGTCTCCCCGAGCAGCTGCGGCAACACCTTCGTATGCCCGATGACCGGCATGAAGTTCGCGTCGCCACCCCATCGCGGCACCACGTGCTGGTGCAGATGTGCGGCGATCCCGGCGCCCGCGACGACACCCTGGTTCATACCGACGTTGAACCCGTGCGGCGCCGCCACGTGCCGCGCCACCCGCATCGCCTTCTGGGTGAACGCGGCGAACTCGGCGGTCTCCGACAGAGTCAGATCCGTGTAGTCCGGCACGTGCCGATACGGCAGCACCATCAGGTGACCGGGGTTGTACGGGTAAAGGTTCAAAACCGCGAAGACCTCGGCACCTCGCGCGATGATCAGCCCCGCCGAGTCGTCCAGCTCGACAACGCGGCAGAACGGACAGCCCTCGGGTTCATCACCGAGCGCCTTGCCCTCACCCTTCACATAAGACAAGCGGTGCGGGGTCCACAAACGCTGCAATGCGTCGTGGACCCCGACACCGTCCTGTTCGGAAAACTCAGGCGTCACGAGAGAAGTTCCGCCGTGGGCGACGCGTTCTCACGACGCTGCACCCAGTCGACGATCTGCTCGACGGCCCGCTCGACCGGCACACCGTTGATCTGCGTGCCGTCGCGGAACCGGAACGACACCGCGTTCGCCTCCACGTCCTTGGCGCCGGCCAGGAGCATGAACGGCACCTTCTGCATGGTGTGGTTGCGGATCTTCTTCTGCATGCGGTCGTCGGACGCGTCGATGTCGATCCGGATGCCCTTCTTGCGAAGAACCTCGCGCACCGCGAACAGGTGGTCGGCGTTCTCGCTGGTCACCGGGATGCCCACGACCTGCACCGGAGCGAGCCACGCCGGGAACGCGCCCGCGTAGTGCTCGGTCAGCACGCCGAAGAACCGCTCGATCGAGCCGAACAACGCGCGGTGGATCATGATCGGCTGCTGGCGCGAGCCGTCCGGCGCGGTGTACTCCAGCTCGAACCGCTTCGGCTGGTTGAAGTCCAGCTGAATGGTCGACATCTGCCACGAGCGCCCGATGGCGTCCTTGGCCTGCACGGAGATCTTCGGGCCGTAGTACGCGGCGCCACCGGGGTCCGGGACCAGCTCGAGGCCGGAGTCGACCGCGGCCTGGCGCAGCGTCTCGGTCGCCTCCTCCCACTCCGCCGGATCGCCGATGAACTTCGGCGAGTCGTCGCGGGTGGAGAGCTCCAGGTAGAAGTCGCTCAGACCGTAGTCCGCGAGCAGCTCGAGCACGAACTTGAGCAGCGAACGCAGCTCGCCCGGCATCTGCTCCTTGGTGCAGTAGATGTGCGAGTCGTCCATCGTCAGGCCGCGCACACGGGTGAGACCGTGCACCACGCCGGACTTCTCGTACCGGTAGACCGTGCCGAACTCGAACAGGCGCAGCGGCAGCTCGCGGTACGAACGCCCGCGCGACCTGAAGATCAGGTTGTGCATCGGGCAGTTCATGGCCTTGAGGTAGTAGTCCTCACCCTCGAACTCGATGGGCGGGAACATCGTGTCCGCGTAGTACGGCAGGTGGCCGGAGGTGTGGAACAGCCCGCTCTTGCTGATGTGCGGGGTGTTCACGAACTCGTAGCCGGACTCCTCGTGGCGGACGCGCGCGTAGGTCTCCAGCTCGCGCCGGATGATGCCGCCCTTGGGGTGGAACACGGCCAGGCCCGAACCCAGCTCGTCCGGGAAGCTGAAGAGGTCCAGCTCGACGCCCAGCTTGCGGTGGTCGCGCCGCTCGGCCTCCGCGATGCGCTCCATGTGCGCGTCGAGGGCCTCCTGCGACTCCCACGCGGTGCCGTAGATGCGCTGCAGCTGCGGGTTGTTCTCGTTGCCCCGCCAGTACGCCGCCGCCACACGGGTCAGCTTGAACGCCGGGATGTGCTTGGTGGTCGGCACGTGCGGGCCGCGGCACAGGTCGCCCCACACCTGCTCACCGGAGCGCGGGTCGAGGTTGTCGTAGATCGTCAGCTCGCCGCCGCCGACCTCCATGACCTCGCTGGTGTCGATGTCGCTCTTGATGTCGACGAGCTCCAGCTTGAACGGCTCCTCGGCCAGCTCGGCCTTGGCCGCGTCCACCGACTCGACCACGCGACGCGAGAACCGCTGCGAGGACTTGATGATCTGCTTCATGCGCTTCTCCAGCGCCTGCAGGTCCTCGGGGGTGAACGGCTTCTCGACCTGGAAGTCGTAGTAGAAACCGTCCTTCACGGGCGGGCCGATGCCGAGCTTGGCCTCGGGGAACTGCTGCTGCACCGCCTGCGCCAGCACGTGCGCGGCGGAGTGGCGGATGACGCTGCGGCCGTCCTCCGTGTCCGCGGCGACGGCCTCGACCTCGACGTCGACCTGCGGGATCCACGACAGGTCGCGCAGGTGGCCCTCGGCGTCCTTCACGACGACGATCGCGTCGGAGCCCTTACCCGGGAGCCCGGCCTCGCGCACGGCCGTGCCCGCCGTCGTCCCAGCCGGAACCACCACGCGAGGCGGGTTCTGGGCGACTGCTGGGCGCGACTCGGACACGGTGACTCCTAGATAGAAGATTGGTTTGCGGATCAGATGTTATCGGTGCTCAAAACCGACATGACGATCGCGTCGTAGAACTCGCCCTCCCAGAGCAGGGCGTCGCGCAGACGGCCCTCCTCGCGGAAGCCGAGCTTCTTGTACACGTGGATCGCCCGGTGGTTGAACTCGTACACCTCCAGGTCCACCCGGTGGAGGTTCCGGACCTTGAACGCGTGGTCGAGGACGTCCTGGAGGGCGATGGTGCCGTAGCCCCTGCCGAAGCTGTCCCACAACGCGATCCGCACACCGGCCGACCTGTTGTGCTCGTTGATGGTCAGCACGACCTCGCCGATGAACCTGCCGTCCTCGGTGATGGCGCGGGTGTAGCGGTTCGGGTCGGTCAGGGTGCGCTCGATGTACGCCTCGTAGTCCGCCAGCTCGAACGTCGCGTGCGTGCCCGTGAGGCGGTTTACCTCGTCGTTCTGAGGGCCACCGGCGAGCATCTGCGGGGCGAACTCCTTGCGGAGCGGCACGAGTTCCATAGTCCTATCGAACCTGGTGCCCGCAAGTGGTTTCTGCTTAGCGTGAAGCGATGCGGTTACTGTTGGTCCTGGCAATGGTGCTGGGCGCGCTCTCCGCGCCTGTGGTCTCGGCGGCTCCTGCAGGCCCCCGAGACGTGATAGTTCAGGTCTTCGAGTGGAACTGGCGGTCCGCCGCCGCCGAGTGCCCGCGGCTCGCGAACTACGGATACGTGCAGGTCTCGCCGCCGCAGGAGCACGTGACGGGCCCGCAGTGGTGGACGCAGTACCAGCCGGTCTCCTACAAGATCGAGTCACGGCTGGGGACGCGCGCCGAGTTCGCCTCCATGGTCACCGCGTGCCACAACGCGGGCGTGAAGGTGCTGGTCGACGCGGTGATCAACCACACCACCGGCGGTTCGGGCACTGGCTGGGCCGGGTCGCCGTACACGCATTACGACCACCCCGGCACGTACGCGTCGTGGGACTTCCACCACTGCGGACGCAACGGCAACGACGACATCGTCAACTACGGCGACCGGTGGGAGGTCCAGAACTGCGAGCTCGTGAACCTCGCGGACCTGGCCACGGACACCACCTACGTGCGCGACAAGATCGCCGCTTACCTGAACGACCTGCTGTCGCTGGGCGTCGACGGGTTCCGGCTGGACGCCTCGAAGCACATGCCGGCGGCGGACATCGCTGCCATCAAGTCGCGCCTCTCGCGGTCGGCGTACATCGTGCAGGAGGTCATCTACGGCGCCGGCGAGCCCATCGGGCCTGGTGAGTACACGGGCAACGGCGACGTGCACGAGTTCCGGTACGCGCGGGACCTGAAGCGGGTGTTCAACAACGAGAAGCTCGCTTATCTGAAGAACTACGGCGAGGGCTGGGGCTATCTGCCGTCCTCGCAGGCCGTGGTGTTCGTGGACAACCACGACACGCAACGCGACGGCTCGACCCTGTCCTATCGGGATGGACGCCGGTACACGACCGCGAACACGTTCATGCTCGCGTGGCCGTACGGAACGCCCGCGTTGATGTCCGGCTATGCGTACTCGTCCAACGACCAGGGCCCGCCACAGGACTCGTCAGGCCGCATCACGGACGTCTCCTGTGGAACTGGATCGTCGGGCTCTGGCTGGCTGTGCGAGCACCGGCAGTTCGAAGGAATGGTCGGATTCCGGAACGCGACGCGCGGCACGAGCGTCACAGGCTGGTGGGACGACGGCAACGACGTGATCGCGTTCGGCCGGGGCGACCGCGGTTACGTGGTCGTCAACGACTCGGACCAGGCCGTGACCGGCAGGTCGTTCCAGACGTCGATGCCGGCGGGGAACTACTGCGACGTGTCCGGCTTCGGCGGCTGCACGACCGTTAGCTCGTCCGG
>JAVXWK010000026.1:0-6385 GCA_032230575.1 Pseudonocardiales bacterium
ACCACCGGGTGGCCAGCCCGGGCCGCTTCCGTTGCAGCAGCCTGATGTGCGCCATGATTTCCTCAGGAACTGAAGCGCTTGTCGGTGCACGTAGCTGAGTGGCCCGCCCGGCGGCGGGCCACTCAGCGGGGTCAGGCCTTCGGCTCGTACAGGCTGAACGGCGTGCCCTGGTCGTCCCAGCAGTGGGCGATCCGGCCGACCTCAGGGACGGCCTGCACGTCGTCGCTCTTGCCGCCGAGGTCGGCGACCTTGCGCACGGACGCGTCGATGTCCGTGGTGTGGAAGTAGATGCGAGGCTGGGTGAGCTGCGCGTCCTTGAGGGCGATCGCGCCCTTCGCGCCGTTGTTGATGAAGTGGTAGTCCTCGCCCATCGGGGTGGTTTCCCAGCCGAACACGCCGGCGAAGAACGCCCGTGCCCGCGCGGTGTCGTCGGTGGGCAGCTCGAACCAGTTGACCTGTCCGGACATGTCGATCGCTCCTTCGGTTGTCCTTGCTTTGAGCGAAGGACGAGCGAGCGACGCGGAACTCGACATCAGTCTCCGAGAATTTTCAGAGCGGCGTCGTAGTGGTCCAGAGCAGCGCCGACGGCGGCGGCGACGGTCACCTCGAAGATCTCGTCCTCGGTGTGGTCCTGCTTGAGCCTGGCGATGTCCGCGTCGGTGATGCGATACGAGGTGTCGCGAACCGTTGCGGCGTAAGAGCCCCAGGCATCACCGGTGGCGGCGGCCTGGCGGAGTTCCGGCGGCGTGTGAGCCGGGGCGTGCAGCACGGCGTGGCGGAGGTCTCCCGTGGCCTTGCCGGTGAGGAAGCCGGGGAAGCGGTAGCCGAACCGGTGCAGCGAGCGGGTGCCGGACTCCAGCTGACCGGGCAGGAGCTGGAAGTCGAACGCGTTGGCGAGCCGGTTCACGACCTGCCAGATCAGGCTGACGTTCAACGCGTCCACGGCGGCGTGGCGCGGCAGGCCGGGCGCGGTCAGGTCGTTCAGGAAAGCCAATGCGGCGACGAGTTCCGGGCGCAGTGGTGACGGATCGCCTGCTATCCGGACTAGTTCGGTGTGCGTGACGGCGCAGTACGGGCACTGCAGGCGTTCGGCCGTCTTCTGCGCCATGTACTCGCGTTCGCCGGCCGTCCAGAACGACGGCCCGCGCATCGCCTTCGCGCTCAGGTCGAGGAACACCGCGCCGAAGAAATCGGGGCGGTACAACAGGGTCTTGGGCACGTCCGACATCGGCACGCGCGAGACCAGCTCGGTGAAGCCGAAGAACAGGCGGGCGGGCAGGCGGTGGCCGCGGTCGAGCACCGTGAGTCGCATCAGGAGTCCTCCAGGGAACGCAGCCGCCCAGCCAGAAAACGGCGATCGGCCGGGCTGACCGCCAGTTCGTGTGCTCGCCGGTACGCCGCAACGGCTTCGTCGTGCCGGTCCAGACGGCGCAGCAGGTCGGCTCGGGCGGAGTGCAGCAGGTGGTAGTCGTCGAGGCCGGTGATGCCGTCGATGAGCTTGAGCCCGGCGTCGGGACCGTCGGCCATCGCGACGGCGACCGCGTGGTTGAGCTCGATCACCGGAGTTGGCGCCACCGAAAGGAGTTCGGCGTACAGCGCGGTGATCCGCGTCCAGTCGACCGGATCCTGCACGTGCAGAGCCGCGATCACGGCGTGCAGCACGTACGGGCCGGCCGTGCCGAACCGCAGCGCGCGGTCGAGCAGCGTCATGCCCTCTGCGATCTCCTCGACGTCCCAGAGCGTGCGGTCCTGGTCGTCGAGCAGCACGACGTTGCCTTCCGGCGTCATGCGGGCGGCGCTGCGGGAGTCGTGCAGCAGCATCAACGCCACCAGGCCGTGCGCCTCAGGCTCGTCGGGCATCAGGGTGGCGACGAGTTTGCCGAGCCGCAGCGCTTCGTGGCGCAGGTCTGCGTCGGCGGTCGTGTAGCCCCTGGTGAAGATCAGGTAGATGACGGTGAGCACGCCCTGCAGGCGTTCGGGCAGCAGGTGGTCGGCGGGCACCTCGAAGGTGATGCCGGCGTCGCGGATCTTGCGCTTGGCCCGGACCAGGCGCTGCGCCAGCGCGGGCTCGGCGACGAGGAACGTCCTGGCGATCTGCGCGGCCGTGAATCCCGCCACCGCTTGAAGTGTGAGCGCTAACCTCGCTTCTTCGTTGAGCGCGGGGTGGCAGCAGGTGAAGATCAGGCTGAGCCGTTCGTCGCCCAGGTCGATGAGCTGCTTCTCGGTCATCGTGGCGGGCTCCGGTGGCTGCGGCAGCTTCGTGCGGGCCATCTGCGCGTGCCGGAGCCGGTCGAGCGCGTGGTTGCGGGCCACGGTGAGCAGCCAGGCGAACGGGTCGTCCGGCACCTGTGAACGTGGCCATTTGCGCAACGCCTGCGAGCACGCCTCCTGCAGCGCGTCCTCGGCCAGCTCGAAGTCGCCGAGCGCCCGCACCAGTGCCGCGAGCATCCGGGACCGGTGCTCGCGGTACACCCGTTCGACCGCGGCCGACGCGAGGTCGCTCATGCCACCCCGTGGTTCAGGCCGGGGATGTGGTCGACCGGCCGCACCTCGATCGTGGACCCGAACTGCACCTGCGGCACCATCTCGGCGAGCTCCAGCGCCTCGTCGAGGTCACGGCAGTTGAGCAGGTAGTACCCGCCGAGGTGTTCGTGCGTCTCGGCGAACGGCCCGTCCGTGAGCACCGCCTTGCCCTCTTTGACCCGCACGGTCGTGGCGGTGCTGACGGGTTTGAGCGGGTCGCCGGCGACGAAGACACCCCGGTTGCGGCACTCGTCCGCGAACGCGTTGACCCGTTTGAGGATCTCCTCGAACCGCGGGTCGCCGTGCGCGGGCCGGTCCTCGCAGTTGTAGATCAGGAACATGTAGTGCATCGATGTCCTCCAGTCGTCCTTGCCAGAGGACGAACGAACCCGCTGGATCTCGACATTCGAGCACGCCCTGTTTCTCACGGCGCGGCGAGTGCCTCCGTGGGGGTGAGCCGCGAGGCCCTGACCGCCGGGTAGACGCCCGCGATCACGCCGGTGAGCACGGCGGCCGCGAGCCCGGCTCCGACCATTTCGAGCGGGATCACCGCAGGCCAGTTGTGTGCGGCGGCGTATCCGGCGGTGCCCATGAAGCCCAGGGTCACGCCCGCGACGCCCCCGAGCAGGCACAGGACGACCGACTCGGTGAGGAACTGCGTCCGCACCTGGCCCCGGTTGGCGCCGAGGGCTCTGCGCAGTCCGATCTCGCGTTTGCGTTCCAGCACGGAGATCACCATCGTGTTCGCGACTCCGATGCCGCCGACGAGCAGCGCCACCGCCGCCAGGCCGAGCATGAGGGCGGAGAAGGTGTTCTCGGTGAGGCGTTTGGCCGTGAGGGCGTCTGACGGGCGGCTCACGCGGACCTGGGACGGGTTCTGCGGGTAGACGGTCGGAGGCAGGACGGCTCTCACGTCGTCGATCGCTGCTTCCTGGGCCCTGAGGTAGAGGACGGTCGGGCGTTCGTCGAAGCCGAGGCCTTTGGCGGCGTCCCAGCCGACGAGTGCGGACCGTTCGATCTCCGGGGCCAGGGGGAGCGGGTCGAGGATGCCGATCACCGTGAACCAGGTGTCGTTGATGCGGACCTGGGCGTCCGGGGCGGTGATGCCGAGCCGGGTCGCGGCGATGTGGCCGAGGACGACCGTGGGGAACTTCTCGGTGGCCTGGTTGAGGAACGCTCCGGCGTGGACTCGGCCGTTGAGGGTGTCGAGGAGGTTGAGCTTGGTCGCGAGGACGGTCAGGCCGGACGTCTCGGAGTCCGGGATGCGGTCGGAACGGCGGACCACGGCGTGGGTGTTGGCCACGGCGCTGACTTCGTCGGTGGGGCCGATGCGTTCGACCATCGCGATCGAGCCGGGTGGGAGGGAGGCGGCTTCGTTGCCGGTGCCGGTGGCGGCTTCTGCTCTCAGGAGGTTGGTGCCCAGGGCGTTGAACTCCTCCATGAGCGCGGCTCGGCTGGAGGCGGGGATGCCGGTGACCACGACGAGGGTGGCGATGCCGATGGAGATGCCCAGGGCGGAGAGGACGGCTCGCAACGGCCTGGTGCGCAAGGGGGAGAGGCCGAGGAGGAGAAGGTCGGTGGGGCTGAGCCTGGTGGGCTTGGCGGCTTCTGGCTTGGCTGGGGTGGGAGATGTGGCGGGGATCGGAGGGTTGCCGGGGGTCGGCGATGTGGCGGGGGCGGGGCGAATCGGGTTCACACGGTCACCTCTGCCCGGATGCGGCCGTCCCTGATCTCCACCTGGCGCGGCAGCCTCGCCGCCACCTCCCGGTCGTGCGTGATCACCGCGAGCGTCGTGCCCTCGCGGTTCAGGTCCAGCAACAGGTCCAGCACCGCGTGCCCGGTCGCGGTGTCCAGCGCGCCGGTCGGTTCGTCGGCCAGCATCAACGCCGGGCGGTTCACCACGGCGCGGGCGATGGCGACGCGTTGGCGTTCGCCGCCGGAGAGTTCGTGCGGCCGGTGTTTCAAGCGGTGCCCCAAACCCACTCGCTCCAACGCTTCCGCGGCCATCGGGGCACGCCACTTGCGGGGCGTGCCCGCGTACAGGAGGCCGGTGGCGACGTTGTCGAGCGCGGTCAGGCCGTCTGCCAGGTGGAACTGCTGGAACACGAACCCGATCCGCCTGCCGCGCAACGCCGACAGCTGCCGGTCGGACAGGGCCAAGATGTCGTGGCCGTCCAGCATCACCGTGCCGCTGGACGGGCGGTCGAGCGTGCCGAGCAGGTTCAGCAGCGTCGACTTGCCCGAGCCGGACGGGCCCACGATCGCGACTGCCTCGCCCGCGTGCAGGGTCAGGGAGACGCCGTCGAGGGCGCGCACGCCGCCCGCGTACTCCTTCACCGCGTCAACGATTTGGAGGACCGGTGTCATGACGTCGTCACCACCTGCATGCCCTCGGTGACGCCGCCACCGCTGATCTCCACCAGACCGCCCGCGAACAAGCCGGTCTTCACGGCGACGAGCTGACCGGACGCGGACTGGACCGCGTAGCCGCCTTCGCGCAACGCCAGCAGTGCTGTCACGGGCACGGCCAGGACGCCCTGGCGTGCGGTGCTGGTGAGGCGGACGCGGACCGGGCCCGAGTCGAACGAACCCACCTCGGTGTCGAGGCCGATGTCGACGGCGATCACCGGGGTCTCCTCGCCGTTGCCGTTCTTCTCGGCCTTGGCCTCAGTGCTGACGGATCGCACGGTTCCCGCGGTTTCCGTGCCGTTGGGCAGGACGACGGTCACCTTCATGTCCTTTTTGAACACTTCGCCCTGGCGGGCGTCGACCGAGGCGGCGACCGCTTTGCCGGTGGCGGTGACGGTCATGAGCGGGCCCTCACCGGATGCGGACAGCTTCGCGGTGACCGACTCGACGCGGACTTTCCCGGACAGGACGACGACATCGCCCGGTTCGACCACACCGCTCTGGTCGACCTTCCCGTCCTTCTGCCAGCGCTTCACGGCGTCGATGGTGGCGGGTGTCCACTCGTCAGCGGCGCCGCCGAGCTTGTAGCCGAGAGCCGCGAGGTTGTCCTTCACGATCTTCACGTCCGGGCCCTTCACGCCCGCGGTGTCGAGCTTGCGCCACAACGGGGTGTCACCGAAGAAGAGCCACACCGAGCGGTTGTCCACTTTGTACAGAGGCTGGCCGCGGTCGACGGTGGAACCGGGTGCGGGCAGCGAGGTGAGCGTGCCCGCTCGTCGTCCGGTCACCTGTTGCGAGGTGCCGAATCCCAGCGTCGCCTTGAACTCCTTGGTGTCGGTGAGGTCGGTCTTCACCACGGCCACCGTTCGCGGTGCCGGTGGCTGGACGGGCTGAGCGGGAGCGCTGCGGGTCCAGGCGAACGCCACCGCGCCCGCGGCGACGACGAGAGCGACGGCACCGGCGATGATCCACCGCCTCACTTGCGTCCCCCGCCGAAGACCTCCTGCTCGCATTCCTTCTGGACCTTCTGCTGCTCGTCGGACGACATGGTCGGCTGGCCGTCGTAGGTCCAGCTGCCGGGCTCGGTCTCGATGACCTTGAGGCCGCGGTCATTGAGGCACTGGACGTTCTTGTGCCAGTTGTCCTTGAACGTCGGGTTGCTCGAGTCCATCTCCCACGCAGGCAGGGGGAACTTCTTCGCGCACAGCTTCCACGCCTCGTCGCTGTAGATCTTCCGGCCGGCGATGCCCGGGCCGGTGCCTGTCCCGTTCGGGTCCTTCTCCTCAAGGCACGCGGTGTGCGCGTCGAACAGACGCTGCTCCTCCTCTGCTGTCATGTCCATGCGCCGACGCGGCTGCTCGCCGTCCGAGGGCGGAGCCGCGTTCGACGAGGAGGGCGCGACCGTCCCGGAGGTCTCCAGGGACGCGACGTTCGAGGGTGGGGGCGCTGCCTG
>JAVXWK010000111.1:0-6988 GCA_032230575.1 Pseudonocardiales bacterium
TGGCCTGCAACGTCTGGTCCGACGTCACGACGTCCATCTCGGACACCCGGACCTTCAGCCCGAGGTCGGCCAGAGCCCGGACGTGCTTGCGGAACGTCTCGGCCGGCACCCGGTCGCCCGCTTCGTACTCGTGGCTCTGCAGGCCGACTCCGTCGATCGGCACGCCGTCCTGCTTGAGCTTCTTCACCAGGGCATGCAGAGCCTTCCAGCGCGGTCCCTCTTGTTCCGCCCCGTACTCGTTGAGATACAGCACGGCGGATGGATCTGCCGCTCGGGCGGCGCGGAAGGCCTGGGCGATGTAGTCGGCTCCCATGGCCTGATACCAAAGATTGTGTTCCAGTCCATCGGAGTTGTCCTCGTTCATGGGTTCGTTCACGACGTCCCATTCCGTCACGCGGCCCTTGAAGTGTCCGGCGACGGCCTTGATGTGGTCTGTCATCACGGTTTTCTTGTCCGAGGCCGACCTCATCCACGTCGGCAGCGCCTCGAACCACACCAGCGTGTGCGCGTGCACCGCGATGTTGTTGGCACGGGCGAAGTCCACGATCGCGTCGGCTTCCTCGAACGCGAACACCCCGCGCGAAGGCTGCACGAACTGGGGTTTCATGTCGTTCTCGGGCGTGATCAGGTTGAACTGCTCACCGGCCGTCGCCCGGTACTGGTCATCAGCCACCAGCGGCGCGACAGCGAGTGCGCTGCCCACGCCTATCTTGCGCGGCAACGCTTCCGCCCGTGACCGCAAGGACCCGGAGACCGTCTTCTGCTTCCACTCCGGCGCCTTGCGGATCCCCGTGGCACCGGTGGCGGTCAGCGACTTGAGCTTCCACGACCCGTCGGCGCCGAACCACACCTGACCCGACGAGAACACGCCGGGATCGGGCAGGGTGCCGAGCTGCCTGCCGCCGGCCGAGAAGGTGAACGTGGAGCCCGAACGCTTCAGCTGCACCGCGACGTCACCGGACAGCCCCGAGCCGAACTTCTTGGCCTGCAAGGGTTTGTCGCTCTTGCCGTTCCACAGGGCGACGTCCAGCTTCCCGTCGATCACCCCGACGCGCACGCTCGGCGGTTCCTGCCGCCACTCGTCGTAGATGATCGGCGGTGAGCCGTAGAGCTGCAGGTAGCCGGAACCGGACATGGTCGCGTCGACCTGGAACGTGCCGTTGACGGCGAGTCGCGGGCCGAGCAGGTTGACCGGAGGGTTGGGCTGGGACCGCTGACCTTCCGTGGCGACGATCCACCTGTCCAGCGGCCGGATCTGGACGCCGTCCGCGGTCTGGGTGGCACCCGCGAAGTGCGACCAGTCCTGGCCTCCCAGCAGATCGAGCGGAGCGTGCGCGGCCGGCGGTGTTCCGGCCGCGAGTAAGAGAGCAGCGAAAATGCGCAGCATCGAGCCTCTCCTGATGGTGGTGGCAACTCAGCCGGCGGCGGAAACCCTGGTGGTGACGAGATCTGCGAGAACGGAGCCCAGCCCGGTGGCGACGGCGCCGGTGAGAATGGCGGCCTCGCCGAGCTGTGAGGTCTCGACGGCGGGCGGATAGGCGGACAGGCCGGACAAACTGGCGCGCACGGGCTCGGCGAGCAGGTCGCCGTTCAACCCGATCCCGCCACCGAGAACGATCAGCGACACGTCGACGACCGCCGTGATCCTGGCCGCGTGCTCGGCGATCCGTGCCGCCTCCCACGCGATGAGGTGCAGCGCGCGGTCGTCGTGCTGTCGTGCCGCGACAACGACTTCCTCCGTCGTGACGAAGTCGGAGTGCTGCCAGACGTGCGCGAGGAACGCGTCCGCGGCGGGGCTGTCGGAGCGGAACCTCTGCCCTTCCGGCACGTGGTCGATCTCGCCCGCGGCCCCGTTGACGCCCCGGTGCAGCTCGCCGCCGAGCACCAGCCCGGCGCCGACACCGCTGCCGATCGAGAGGAACGCGAAGTTCCGCACTCCGGCGCCGACCCCGCGCCAGCCCTCACCGACGGCCGCGAGGTTGATGTCGTTCTCGGCGATGACGGGCAGGTCCAGCGCGGCGGTGAGCTCCTGTTTGACCGCGAAGCCCTCCAGCGCGTCCTGGTTGGCGTCGTGCACGATCCCGGTGCGCGGGTCGATCACGCCGCCGATGCCGATCGTGGCGATCTCGGGCGCGGTCCCGGTCGCGGCGACGAGCTCATCCCTGACAGCCGTCGCCACGTCCAGCACGTGCTCGGGATCGTTGCTGCTCACGGGCTGGTCGAGCCGCGCGAGCACGGTCCCGTCGAGATCCGCGACGCACGCGCGGAGGAACCGGCTGCCGAGGTCGAGCGCGAGCACGGTGGCCGCACCCGCCCGCGGCCCGAAGTACACGGCGTCGTACCCCGCCGCGTTCTCCGGCCTCGGCACCTCCTCGACGAGCCTGGCGCCGAGCAGGTCGTCGATCGCCCGGTTGGCGGTCGGCTTGGACATCCCGAGGTACCGCGCGAGCTGCGCGCGGGTCACCGGGTGCGCCTGCCGAATCGCCCGGTACACGGCCTGCAGGTTGGTCTCCCGCACATGTGCACCCGTCACGGCTCCTGTCATGCCCGCCAAACTAGTAACGAGACGTTACCGGTGTCTAGGGCCAGTTGTTCACATACCGCTCGCATACCCCGGCGCTGTTGCCTGTCGGCGTTCCTCGACGAAGGGAGACCGCCGATGTCCGGCGAGAAGCAGTACAGCCGCCGAGCGATGGGCAAGCTGGCGGCGGGCGCCGTCGCGGCGGCGGGCATGGCGTCGCTGCCGGGCCAAGCGCTGGCGGTGCCGCACTACCGGGCGCACGGCCCGTTGCTGACCGACGGCTACCAGACGTGGATCGACGCGATCAACAACCAGTCGGCCAACCTCGCCAAGGTCGTCACCGGCTGGGGCATGCCAGGACCGTGGGCGAACTACCGCGACCACGTCTGGACCGCTTGCGGCGCAACGGACTTCCTCATCGTCCGCACGGTCACCGGCGACACCGACAACGTGATCGACCCGAACCGCGCGGTCGCCGAGATCCGCGACTCCCGCTTCTTCGAGTACAAGAACCTCCGCTCGGGCGCCGGCAAGTGCATCATCGAGCTGGGCAACGAGCCGAACATCCGCGTCACCGACCCGTGGGTCTACGGCTACAACCTGAGCGTCACGATCGACCGCATCCGGGAGGCCTTTCCCGGAGCCAAGATCTGCGGCACCGCGTTGTCGCCGAACAAGACCACGAACCCCGACACCTGGTACGGCAACCCGAACTTCGTCAACGCGATCAAGAAGTGCGACTACGTGGGCGTGCACTTCTACAGCAACCCCGACGACGGCGGCTTCACCCGCCAGGGCGAGTGGAACGAGCTGACCTACGCGGAAACCCTGTCGCGCTGCGCTTCCAAGTGGCCGGGCAAGCCCGTGATCGCGACCGAGTACTCGATCAGGACCACCGCGTTGACCCCGTACCAGAAGGGCTACAAGTACGGGAACTTCATCCACTTCGACGACTCGGTCGCGGGCAGCCTGTGGGGAGCGGTCTACTACCACGTGCAGACCAACCCCGGCGGCGTCGACTTCAACGAGAACGTCGGCTCCGAGGGTGCCCGCGGGTACCGCAAACGACTCTCCGAAGGCGGCCTGTGAAGGTAGACTGAACCCCTGTCTACCTGGGGGTATGCGGTGCATCGGCACGTCAGGACCGTTGCTGATCTGCTGTCGTTGATGGACGGTCTTCTCGATGCGAAGGCCGGCGACTGGTGGGACAGGTTCTACGCGGACCGCGATCGCGAGATCCCGTTCTTCGTCGCGAAGCCGGACGAGAACCTCGTGAGTTACGTCGAGCGCGGCCTGGTCGCCCCTGGCCGCGCCCTCGACGTCGGCTGCGGGCCGGGCCGCAACGCGATCTACCTGGCGCGCAACGGTTTCGAGGTCGACGCGGTGGACCTCTCCGCGACGGCCATCGCGTGGGCACGCGAACGGGGCGGTGATCTCGTCCGGTTCCGGCACGGCGACGCGTTCGCGACCGAAGGCTCGTACGACCTGATCTACGACTCCGGCTGCTTCCACCACCTGCCACCGCACCGCCGGATCAGCTATCTCGCCCTGCTCGATCGCAGTGTGAAGCCCGGTGGGCACTTCGCGTTGACGTGCTTCACCGCCGAGGAGGGCACCGCCGTCCCGGACGCCGAGCTGTACCGGTCCGGGCTGAACGGCGGCGTCGGCCACGAGCCGGAGGACCTGCGGTGGATCTTCCAGGACCTCGACGAGGTCGAGCTGCGCCGGATGACCGAGGAACCCCCGGACTCACCGCAGTTCGGGAAGTCGTTCCTGTGGACCGCGCTCTTCCGGAGGAACTGACGCGGCGAACGGACGCACGTGTCCGGCAGGCGGATCCACCGGTGCCCGCCACCTGCGAAAGTAGGGAGTGTGCCCTGCTCCCGTAGGTGATCGTGGACACCTACTCGGCAGTATCGTCACGCGCGTGAAGCGGGCAGCGGGAGACCTCGCTCCAGCGTTGCCCACGGCAGCGCTGGACATGTCCGATGCGGTAATCGCTTTCCTCTTGATCGCCGGGTTCGCCGTCGCCTACCTGTTCATCCGGCGCAGGCTCGCCCAGCGCATGGAACGGGCCGTGCACGAGCTGCGCACCGAACAGGCCCGCGCCGACGAGCGCACGAGGCTCGCCGCCGAGATGCACGATGTCGTCACCCACCGCCTGAACCTGATGATCCTGCAGGCCGGGGCGTTGAAGATGTCCGCGCAGGACGACGACGTGCGCAGGTCCGCAGAGGAGCTGCGCAGCGCGGGGCGCCAGGCGCTGGCCGAGCTGCGCGACCTCGTGGGCGTCCTGCGCAACGGCCGTGCCCGCATCCCGGACGTCCTCCCCGACCGCCTGGCCAACCTGGTGGCCGACTCCGCCGCGACCGGTCTCGAGGTGACCCTCACCGAGCACGGCGACGCCGACATCATCTCCCCCGCCGTCCGCCGCACGATGTACCGCGTGGTGCAGGAATCCCTGACCAACGTGCACAAGCACGCCCCCGGCGCCCACACCGAGATCACCATCCACTGTGGACCGAGCAGTGTCCGTGCCGTCATCCGCAACACCGCGCCGTCGTCCACACCGGACACGGCACGCGTCCCGGGCTCCGGCCTGACCGGCTTGCGCGGCCGCGTGGAGATGGTCGGCGGCACGCTCACCGCGGGCCCGACGGACGACGGCGGCTTCGAGGTCGACGCGGTTCTGCCGGCCTTCGTGCCGACCTGATCACTCGTCGGACGCGCGGACGGCCCGGCAGGCCAGATGCACGGCGAGCCGCTCGTCCGGGTTCAGCAGGCTGACCCCGAGCAGCTGCTCAGCGCGGTTGATCCGCTGCGCCACGGTGTTGCGGTGCACCTTGAGCCGCACCGCCGCCGTGGACGTCACCGACTCCTCGTCCAGGTAGATGGCGAGAGTGCGCAACAGCTGCCCGTCCTCCACGCCCGTCAGCGGTTCCAGCAACCGGGTCGCCTGCTCCACCAACGCCGGCGTCTCCGCGGCCATCGACAGCAACCGCCGCACGCCCAGCTCGTCGATGTGCACGACCTTGGCCGCGCCGGTCATCGCCGCCGCCTCCCGTGCCTCGGCCAACGTCCGCCCCACGCCGGAAGCCCCTGGATGCGGCCGCCCGACGCCGGCGACGAGCGTGCAGGGGCCAAGAGCCTGGGTGAGCTTCGCGGTCAGCTCGCGGTGCTGCGACGTCGGCGGCTCGGCGTCGTTGGTGATCCAGAACGACCAGCCCTCCGCACCCTCGACCAGCTGGCCGTGCAGGCCGCGCCGGGAGAGCTCGACGCGCAGGCGTTCGGTGTGGGCCACGTCGAAGATGCCCGGTGTCGGCGGGTTCGGCGTCGCGAAGATGCCCGTGTGCCAGCCGTCGAGGCGCCACCCGGCGAGCACCGCCTGCTGCACCAGCTGCGGTGGCACGTCGTCGCCCGCGGCGAGCAGCTCGGACAGCAGCGAGCCGCGGGAACGGGCACGGCGCTCGGTTTCGAGGCGTTCGGTGGCGACCCAGTTGCCGAGCGCCCACGAGGCGACCTGGCTGATCTGCTGGACGGTCTCGGCCCAGCGCTTGTTGCGGCCGCGGGTGTGCGCGACGAGCCACAGGTGCACGTGCCCGGTCCGGTCGGTCTCCACCGGGACGGCCACGGCGACGCCCTCGGGCATCTCGACGGTCGTGGCGACCGAGCCGACCAGCAGGTCCTCCGGCAGACCGGGCGGCGAGACGCCCTCGATCGCCGTGCCGTCCGCGCTCATCACCGCGCACGTCACGTGCAGCTCGCCGGACAGGATCGTGATGACCGACCTCGGGTCCGGCTTGCTGCGTCCCAGCCGGGCGGTGACGGCGTTGAGCAGCCGGGCCGCGGCGACCTCGGGGCGGCGGACGGCCGTGCGCAACGAGTCTGCGACCAGCAGCGGGTCCTCCGCCTTGGTCTGCAGCAGCGGCACGCCGAGCCGGTTGGCGAAGGAGATCGTTGCGGTGGAAGGAGGTTGGTAGGTTCCGGTGGACGGGCGCACCAGCACGACGGCCCGCACGTCGGCGCTGTAGGCACGGCGCAGCGCCACCTCGACGAGGTACGGCTGGTGCCCGGTCAGGATCACCAGGTCGCCGGCCGAGCACGCCTCGACCGCCGTCATGTCCGCCGCCAGCCGCACGTCCGCGACCTCGGTGTCGATGCCGCGCTTGCCCGCCAGCAGGCACGCGTCGCCGAGCACGCCGATCTCCAGCAGATCGCGCACGGTCAGCGAGTCGGCGTCGTCGATCACGAGACGTCCCGGAACGGCAGGTAGTCGAGGTCGTAGCCGAACGCCCGCGGGTCGACGCGCCCGAGCATCTCCTTGCGCACCCACTGCGGCGGTGATGGGAGCGCGACCACGTCCACGACCGCACCGAAGCGGAGCCGCTCGGTCGACACCGGTTTGCCCGACTCCGCGTCCAGGCAGCACAGCAGATCAGGCGTCGTCACGAGCGGTTCACCGTCCGC
>JAVXWK010000118.1:0-4668 GCA_032230575.1 Pseudonocardiales bacterium
CTTCGTCTACGGCCGCCCCTTCCCACCTCCCTTCGTGTTCAAGGAGGAACCACCGGAATGAGCCGCTTCCTGGCCTGGTGCCACGAGACCTGGCTCCGCCTCACGGGCCGCGACATCACCTACGGCCGCCACGCCCAACGCCCAGAGGCCGCCACATGACCCCCACCCTCGCCTCCCCCGAGAACAACTTGGAGGCCCTCCAAGTTGTCCGCCGGGAATTCGTCGGCTCAGGTCTGTTGGGCCGCTCGCCGTCCGGCCCTGGCTCCGCCGACGCGGTGGTCGCGGCACCAGCCCAGGGACGGGTCGCCAGCGTCGATGGTTCGCGTCCCACTCTCTTCTGGCGAAGGCGCGTGTGGCTCCCAGCCCGTGGAGGCTGTGACGTGACCGCCACCGTCATCTCCCGCGAGGAGAGCTTGGAGGCCCTCCAAGTTGTCCGCCGGGAATTCGTCGGCTCAGGTCTGTTGGGCCGCTCGCCGTCCGGCCCTGGCTCCACCGACGCGGTGGCAGCGGCACCAGCCCAGGGACGGGTCGACGGCACGGATGGCCTGCGCCTTACCGCCGTCACCTCTCCCGGCGAAGGTGCCTGCCGCTTCGAACCTCCGGAGGCTGCGCCATGACCGTCGTCATCGCTATCCCAAAGATGGCCTTGGAGCCGTTCCAAGTTCTCTGCCCAGAACTGCGCAGCACCAGAGGCTTGCGCCGCACCACCTTCCCCGACGCGGGTACCCGGCCTGAGTCTCCGGAGGCCGCGCCATGACCGCCGCGCTGATCGACCGCGTCCGCCATCGCTTGGCCGGCGCGGACATGGAGATGACCGCCGCGGTCGTCGCCCACGCGGTCAGGTCCGAAGCGGGCGGCGTGCTGGCCGACTCGGATGTCTTGGAGGCCCTCCAAGTTCTCCGCCAGGAGTTCAGCGGCGCTGGCCCACTCGACCCGCTGCTCGCCGACCCCGGCACCACCGACGTCCTCGTCACCGCGCCGGACCAGGTGTGGGTCGACGGCAACAAAGGCCTGCGGCGCACCTCCATCACCTTCCCGGACGAGGACGCGGTCCGCCGCCTCGCCCAACGTCTGGCGGTCGCAGCTGGCAGACGCCTCGACGATGCCTCGCCGTGTGTCGACGGGTGGTTGCCGGGCAGCGGAGTCCGGCTGCACGCGGTCCTTCCACCGATCGCGGACAGCACCTGCCTCTCGCTCCGCGTGCTGAGGCCCGCGACGCACGATCTGAAAGCGCTCCAGGAGCTCGGCACGTTCGACGCCGAGATCGCCGCAGCCCTGAGGACCATCGTCCGCGAACGCAGGGCATTCCTGGTGATCGGCGGCACCGGCTCCGGCAAGACCTCGCTGCTGTCGGCACTCCTGGCTTGCGTCCCGGAAACCGAACGCATCGTGTGTGTGGAGGACGCGGGCGAGCTCCACCCGGACCACCCGCAGTTCGTGCGGCTCGTGGCGCGGCCGCCGAACGTCGAAGGTGCCGGCGAGATCACCGTGCGGTCGCTGGTGCGGGAAGCGTTGCGCATGCGGCCGGACCGGATCGTCGTCGGGGAGGTCAGGGGTGCCGAGGTCAAGGAGCTCCTCACCTCGCTCAACACCGGCCACGAAGGCGGCGCCGGGACGCTGCACGCCAACTCACCGGCCGAGGTCCCGGCCAGGCTCGAAGCTCTGGGCGCGTTGGGCGGACTGGAGCCGCGAGCCCTGCACAGCCAGGTGGCCGCAGCGGTCCAACTCGTGCTGCACATGCGACGAGCGGACAACGGCGCGCGACACCTCAACGAGATCGGACGGTTCACGCGCACCGAAAGCGGCCTCGAGGTCCGTCCAATCTGGACGAAAACCCAAGGCTGGCACGAGAAAGAGGCGCTGTGCTGAGCCTTCTGCTCCTGGCCGCAGCCCTGCTGGTGTGGCCGCAGCTCAAACCAATTCGCAGGCTCAGACCAAGAGGCAAGCGAGAAGTCGTTGTCCCGCAATGGCTGTGGCTGGCGGCCGCAGCGACGATCACCTACCTCGCAGCTGGCGTCGGCGGGCTCGTGGCCGGAGCCGTCCTCGCCGCGGTGATCTACCGGATCATCAAGCAGGGCAAGCGAAACCGCGCACTCAGAGCGGCGACGGAAGCGCTCAGCAACGGCCTCGGCGGCGTGGTCGACGAGCTGCGAGCGGGTGCCCATCCCGCCATTGCGGCAGAAGGTGCGGCACAGGACACTCCGGCACCAGCCGATGAGGTGCTCAGAGCCGCGGCAGCCACCGCGCGACTGGGTGGCGACGTCGAGCGAACCCTCCGCGAACTGAAACAGCCACTTCTCACAACAGCCACTGATCAGCTGGCCAAAGCATGGCACGTGTCGGCGAAACACGGCGTCGCGCTGGCGGATGTCCTCGATGCGACGAGACGCGACCTCGACCAGCGGGCAGCGTTCGCCAGACAGGTGCACGCCCGCATGGCCGGGCCGAGAGCGAGCGCGGCGGTTCTCGCGGCGCTGCCGGTGTTCGGTGTGCTGCTCGGTGAACTGAGCGGCGCCCGACCGCTCCACACACTGATCGAAACCACAGCAGGACAGCTCCTGCTCGTACTGGGCGCGCTGTTCCTCGCCGCCGGCCTGTGGTGGACGCGCCGGATCACCGAGGTGGAGCCGTGACGCTCCTCCTGCTGGCGCTGGCAATCCTCGTCGCACCGACACCGAGACGAGCGATCGATCGGCTGAGACCGAAGACGCACGACCCACCACCAGCGAACCGAAAGCCGGACGGTCCGTTCGAAAGAGCAGCGGCGCTGGACCTCCTGGCAGCCTGCCTCAAAGCCGGGCTGCCGGTACCGACGGCGATCAGGGCCGCAGGCATCGCAGAACTGACCCATGTCGCCGAGCTCCTCGCGCTCGGCGCCGACCCGAACACCGCGTGGGCGGAAGCTCTGACCAATACAACGACAGCCGCGCTCGCGCGAGCCGCCAGGAGGACCGCGCGGTCAGGAGCGGCGTTCGCCGGACAGGCTGCCGACCTCGCCGAGCGGACCAGGGCCGAGGCGAAGGACCAGGCCGAGGCCGAGGCGCAACGAGCGGCAGTGGCCGTCGCGGCACCGCTGGCGCTGTGTTTCCTGCCGGCGTTCCTGTGCCTCGGCGTCGCGCCGGTGGTGCTGGGCCTGGCTGATCAATTCCTCAACTGAAGGAGAACGAAGTGGAACTGCTGAAGGACGACAGCGGCATGAGCACGGTCGAGTACGCGATCGGGACGCTCGCGGTGGCCGCGCTCGCCGGGGTGCTGTACGCGATCGCCACCAGCGACTGGATGGAGAACATGTTGCAGGGGCTGATACAGCGTGCGTTGTCGGCGGTCTGATGACAGCGGCATGGCAACGGTCGAGGCGGCGATCGCTGTGTGCGCGCTGCTGGTTGTCATGTCGCTGGCCGCCACGGCGCTGGCGGCGGTCGTCGAGCAGATGCGGTGCACCGACGCCGCGAGAGAGGCGGCGCGGTTGGCGGCACGCGGTGAACGGCAGCGCGGTGAGGAGGCGGCCGGCCAGATCGCGCCCGGAGCGAACATCGCGTTCCAGGCCGACGGGGACTCCATAACTGTCGTCGTCACCAAACGCGGACCGTTGGGCGTGCCGCTCAGCTCGACGGCGTTCGCCGCACTGGAGCCGCGATGAACGGTGAAGTTCCAGGTGATGAGTGCGGTTCGGCTGCGGTGAGCGGTGTCGTGGCGATGTTGTTGCTGATCATCGTGACGCTCACCGGCGCGCAGATCGGGGCGGCGGTCGTCGTGCGGCATCAGGTGACCGGTGCGGCTGATCTGGCGGCGCTCGCTGGTGCGGCAGGTTTGCCCGACGGTGAGGAAAGTGCTTGTGAGCAGGCGAAACTCGTGGCTGAACGCAACAGGGCGCGGCTCGAGAGCTGCGAGGTGAACGGTTGGGAAGTAGTTGTGCGGGCATCGGCCGTTACGCCGTTCGGCCCGGTGAGCGCGCGGGCGAGGGCAGGTCCGGCCGAAGATCGAAGCGTTTGGAGCGCGACGAGCGGTCGTCTCCCGGCGGTGAGCGGACTCACACCGGTGCCGGGACATGCTGAACGGTGATCGAACTAAACGCGCGGAGTTCAGTGGCTCGTTCTCGCAAGGGGCGTTCGCCGTCTCGTAGCTACCAGTTGTCGCGGCGGGGGTTACCAAGCCGAGGGCCGGTGTCGTTAGTTGTAGTAGCGGCACCGACGCGGTGTCTCTGAGAACACCGGCACCACGTCGATGTCGAGACAGACCCTAGGAAGAAGGCGACGGAAGATGGATTGGTCGGATAGCTGGCGCGGGGCCTTCCGCATCGAACTGCGTGCCGAGGCCGTCAGCCTCGCGTACCGCGGTTGGCCCGTACTGCCCGGCACCTATCCGGCCGGTACCGAGAACGGTGTGACGCAGTGGGCGGGCCGCAGCGGGCTCGAGCTCCACGGTCCGATCCCGGTGCACCGCGACTGGGTGGACCGCATCGGCACGCGTCCCGACCAGGTCGCCACGTGGTGGACCGGTCGTTCCTACAGCCTGCTCGTCGCGACCGGCCACGTCGTGGACGCGATCGAGGTCGGCACCGACCTCGGCCGCCGCGCGGCTGTCGCCCTGCGCTCGATCGGTGTTCCCGTGCCGATCGCCGCGACCCCGTCCGGCCGGTGGATGTTCCTGGTGAAGTCCGGCTCGAAG
>JAVXWK010000141.1:0-10957 GCA_032230575.1 Pseudonocardiales bacterium
ATGGGTGTGGGCGTGGCGGGCGTGCCACTGCTCGACTCCCAAGCGTTTGCGTCCACCGCGGGCACCACGCTCGACGTCACCGCCACGCCGATCGGCACCAGCGGCTACCGGCGACTCAGCCCAGGTCCCGGCTGGCCGACCGTCGTGCGCAACGACCTGATCCAGGCCAGGGCGGGCAGGGAAGCGCGCCGAAGCGCGTTGACCAGCTTCGTGCAGTTCAGCGACATGCACATCTGCGACGCCCAGAGCCCGCTGCGCTTCGAGTACCTGCACCCGATCATGGGGTCGAGCGCGCACCGCCCGCAGGAGGCGCTCACGACGCAGGGCTCGACGTCGCTCGTGCGCAGGGTCAACGCCGTCAAGCGAGGCCCGCTGACCGGCAGGCCGTTCGACTTCCTCATGACGACCGGTGACAACACGGACAACCACGAGAACATCGAGCTCGACTGGTTCCTCACGATCCTCAACGGCGGCCGCATCACGCCCAACACCGGTGACGCGAGGTACGAGGGCGTGCAGAACGCGGGCATCAGCACGTTCTGGCAGCCGGACCTCAGCGGCTCAGACGACTACAAGTCAAAGGGTTTCCCGCAGCTCAACGGACTGCTCGACGCGGCCGTCAGGGAGTTCTCCAGCCCCGGCCTGACCATCCCGTGGTTCTCCACGATCGGCAACCACGACGACAGCGTGGTCGGCGCGCTGCCGGACGGGCTGCTCGACAGCTGGTACACCGGCCGCAAGAAGATCGTCGGCTTTGGCGACCCCGTGCAGAACGCCAAGGTCGCGCAGGCCTTCAACGATCCGAAGGCCATCCCCGAGGCGCTGGCCATCCTCGCGAGCGGGAGCGGCGTCGTCCGCACCGTCACGCCTGACAGCAGGCGACGACTGTTCGACACAGGTGAGTTCGTGCGCAAGCATCTGCCGACGGGCGGCCACGGATACACGGATGCCAACGCGGACGGCGTGGACGTCTTCTACACGTTCCGGATGGCGCCCGGCGTGACCGGCATCAGCATGGACACCACGAACCTCGCCGGCTTCTCCGAGGGCTCGATCGGGCTGCACCAGCTCAACTGGATCGAGAAGATCCTCAAGCGCAGCAGCTCGCTCTACTACGACTGGCTCGGCAGGCCCACCCGCCAGAACGTCACCGACGAGCTGTTCGTCCTGTTCAGCCACCACACGTCCACGACGATGGGCAACGTGCTGCCGGACCGCAGGAGGCCGCTCGACCCGCGCATGAACGGCGACGCGCTCGTCAACCTGCTGCACCGGTTCCCGAACGTGCTGGCGTGGGTCAACGGCCACACGCACCGCAACGTGATCACGCCGCATCGGCACGACACGGCGTCCCGCAGCTTCTGGGAGATCAACACCGCCGCGCACGTCGACTACCCGCAGCACGCCCGCGTCATCGAGGTCGCGGACAACGGGGACGGCACGTTGTCGCTGTTCACGACGCTGCTCGAAGCCGATGCGCCATACCAGGTGGACTACGACGACAGGTCGGACACGGCGCTCGCGAGCCTGTGCCGGGAGTTCACCTACAACGACATCCACGCGCGGACGAACCCGCTGGGCACGCCGCTGGACCGGAACACGGAACTGCTCGTCGCCGTGCGCTGAAGTGGGATGTCCCACAGCTCATCACAACTGATCAGGAATTTCAGCGGCCTAAGGTCGTTGACGTGGCAGTGGACATCTCGCTAACCCCACCGCAGCCCCGCCCGAGCGCGGCGGCCATGCGGCGTGCGCTGCGCCGGGCCGCTGACGGCGCCCTGCTCGACGCGACCGAGGCAGCCGTGTTGCTGCACGCGCGCGGGGAGGACCTCGACGCGCTGTTGGCCGCGGCGGGCAAGGTGCGTGACGCGCATCTGCTCGCCGAGGGGCGGCCAGGGGTCGTGACGTACAGCCGGTCGGTGTTCATCCCGCTGACCAGGCTGTGCCGGGACAGGTGTCACTACTGCACCTTCGCGACCGTGCCGCACAAGCTGCCCGCCGCGTTCCTCGAACGGGACGAGGTGCTGGCGATCGCTCGTGCGGGCGCCGAGCAGGGGTGCAAGGAAGCGCTGTTCACGCTCGGCGACCGGCCGGAGGACCGCTGGCCGGCCGCGAAGGAGTGGCTGGAGGCGCGCGGCTTTGAGTCCACTTTGGACTACGTGCGGGCCAGCGCCATCGCGGTGCTCGAGGAAACGGGACTGCTGCCGCACCTCAACCCCGGCGTGCTGAGCTGGGAGGAGCTGCAGCGGCTGCGGCCCGTCGCGTCCAGCATGGGCATGATGCTCGAGACCACGGCCGAACGGCTGTGGAGCGAGAAGGGCGGGCCGCACTACGGCAGCCCGGACAAGGACCCCGCCGTCCGCCTGCGGGTGCTGACCGACGCCGGGCGCGTCAACGTCCCGTTCACCACCGGAATCCTGATCGGCATCGGCGAGAACCTGACCGAGCGCGCCGAGTCGTTGCTCGCGATGCGCCAGATCGCCAAGCAGTACGGGCACATCCAGGAAGTGATCATCCAGAACTTCCGCGCCAAGCCGGACACGGCGATGCGCGGCATGCCCGACGCCGACCTGACCGAGCTCGCGGCGACGATTGCCGTCGCGCGCCTGGTGATGCCGTCGACGGTGAGCGTGCAGGCGCCGCCGAACCTGGTCGGCGGGGAGTTCGGCCTCATGCTGCGCGCGGGCGTCGACGACTGGGGCGGCGTCTCGCCGATCACGCCCGACCACGTGAACCCCGAGAAGCCGTGGCCGCAGGTCGACAAGCTCGTCGACATCACGCGCGAGGCCGGTTTTTCGTTGCAGGAGCGGCTGAACGTCTACCCGCGCTACGTCCGCGCGGCGGCAGGGCAGTGGATCGACACCCGGCTCACCGCGCACGTTTCCGCGCTGGCACTGGAAAGCGGCCTCGCGAACCCGGACGCCTCCGTGATCGGCCGCGAGTGGCAGGAACCGGACGGCGGGCTCGACACCTACGGCCGCGCGGATCTGAACACCTCGATCGACACCGAAGGCCGCACGAGCGACCGCCGCAGCGACTTCGACGAGGTCTACGGCGACTGGGACGAGCTGAAGGTTCCCGTTGCGCCCCAACGGCTTTCCGAGGACGTCCAACGTGGACTGAAGATCGCCGCGAACGACCCGGCCTCGCTGCTCGACGACACCGACGCCGCGATGGCCCTGCTGACCGCCGACGGTCAGGCGTTGGAAGAGATGGTGAAGCTGGCCGACGACCTGCGTCGAGAGGTCGTGGGCGACGACGTCACGTACGTGGTCAACCGCAACATCAACTTCTCGAACGTCTGCTACGTCGGTTGCCGCTTCTGCGCTTTCGCTCAGCGCGAGCGCGACGCGGACGCGTTCCGGCTCTCGACCGAGGAAGTGGCCGACCGCGCGCAGGAGGCGTGGGACGCGGGCGCCACCGAGGTCTGCATGCAGGGCGGCATCGACCCCAAGTTGCCGGTGACCTACTACGCGGACGTCGTGCGCGCGATCAAGAAGCGCGTGCCCGGGATGCACGTGCACGCGTTCAGCCCGATGGAGATCGTCTCCGCCGCGGCCAAGGCGGGCGTGAGCGTGCGCGAGTGGCTGACCGAGCTGAAGGAAGCCGGCCTCGACACGATTCCCGGCACGGCGGCCGAAATTCTCGACGACGACGTGCGCTGGGTGCTGACCAAGGGCAAGCTGCCGACCGCGACCTGGCTCGACGTCGTGGGAACCGCCCATGAGGTGGGCATTCGTTCGTCGTCGACCATGATGTACGGCCACGTGGACCACCCCGGCCACTGGCTCACGCACCTCCGCGTGCTGGCCCAGCTGCAGGACCGGACCGGTGGGCTCACGGAGTTCGTCGCGCTGCCGTTCGTGCACCGCAACGCCCCGATCTACCTGGCAGGAGTCGCGCGCCCCGGCCCCACCCGCCGCGACAACCGCGCCGTGCACGCGTTCGCGCGGCTGGCGTTGCACGGACGCATCGACAACATCCAGTGCTCCTGGGTGAAGCTCGGCGACGAGGGCACCGCGGAGATCCTCAACGGCGGTGCGAACGACATCGGCGGCACGTTGATGGAGGAGACCATCAGCCGCATGGCAGGGTCCGAGCACGGGTCGGCGCGCACTGTGAGTGAGCTTGAGACCCTGGCTTCACTAGCAGGGCGTAACGCCCGTCAGCGGACTACGACATATGGGCGAGTGCGATCCGATCAACGGTGACCGATAGTCTGACTTGGCGCATGGACGCTACCGGTGTTCGGTAGCTTGGCCGCCAGTCAGTCAGCAAGGTTCACCCGTTCCGGGGTGGGTCTGTGCCTTGGGGAGGCTCGGCAAGTGCACGGCATGAGTCTGGTACTGAGCGCTGCCGTCGAGAGCAGCATGACCGGTACGGCAGCTGGGCCCGTGGGTCTGGTCGCGGTCACGGCGGGCATCGGTGGTCTGGTGTACGGCCTGGTGAAGCGGCGCAAGCCGGCTCCGGTCGTGGCGGCGAACCAGCGCATCGACCTGGTTTCGCAGGACACCGCGCAGAACTGATTCACCTGGTCTGAGAAGATTTCGTTCGTGTCCACGGAGAACGCGCCTGCAGAGCCCGTAAAGCGTCCCCGCGTCCTGTCCGGCATCCAGCCGACGGCCGGGTCGTTCCACCTCGGCAACTACCTGGGTGCGGTGCGGCAGTGGGTGGCGCTGCAGGAGGCCCACGACGCGTTCTACTGCGTCGTCGACCTGCACGCGATCACCGTGGAGCAGAACCCGAAGGAACTGCGCCAGAACACGCGCGTCTCGGCCGCTCAGCTCCTCGCGCTGGGCATCGACCCGGATCGGGCGACCCTGTTCGTGCAGTCGCACGTCCCGGAGCACGCCCAGCTCGGCTGGGTGATGCAGTGCCTCACCGGCTTCGGCGAGGCGTCGCGGATGACGCAGTTCAAGGACAAGTCCTCGCGCTCGGAGGCAGCGGTCGGCGTGGGTCTCTTCACCTACCCGATCCTGCAGGCCGCGGACATCCTGCTGTACCAGGCGCACTACGTCCCGGTCGGCGAGGACCAGCGCCAGCACCTGGAGCTGACCCGCGACCTCGCGACGCGCTTCAACTCGCGCTACGGCAAGACGTTCCGCCTGCCGGAGGCGTACATCGTCAAGGACACGGCCAAGATCTTCGACCTGCAGGACCCGACGGCGAAGATGAGCAAGTCGGTCCCCGGCGGCGTCGTCGAGCTGCTGGAAGACCCGAAGCGCTCGGCCAAGAAGATCCGCTCGGCCGTCACCGACACGGGCCGCGAGATCATCTTCGACGTCGAGAACAAGCCGGGCGTCTCGAACCTGCTGACGATCTACTCGGCCCTGACCGGGCGTTCTGTCCCGTCGTTGGTCGAGGACTACGACGGCAAGGGCTACGGCGACCTGAAGAAGGACCTCGGCGAGGTCTTCACCGAGTGGGTCACGCCGGTGCAGGAACGCGTCCGCATGTACCTCGACGACGTGGCCTCGCTGGACAAGATCCTGGCTCGTGGTGCCGAACGTGCGCGCGAGGTCGCGGCCGGCACGTTGCGCCGTACGTACGACAAGATCGGGTTTGTTCTGCCCGAGTAGTGCACTTGCACTAGCGTTCCAGTCGTGGACAAGTGGCGGCGGAAGTACGCGTGGCTAGACCACATCATGCTGGCCTACGAGCGCTTCACGGAGCGCTACGGCACCCACTACGCGGCTGCGGTCACGTACTTCAGCGTGCTCTCGCTGGTGCCGATCCTGATGATCGGTTTCGCGGTGGCCGGCTTCGTGCTGCAGTCGCAGCCGGACCTGCTCGCGTCGCTGCGCGACAGCATCGCCCAAGCGGTGCCGGACAAGGATCTGCGCGACCAGGTCAACGAGGCCGTGAACACCGCCCTGGACTCCAAGGGCACGGTCGGCATCATCGGCCTGCTCGGCGCCGCGTACTCCGGGCTCGGCTGGATGGGCAACCTCCGCGACGCCCTGACCGCCCAATGGGGCCACGACAAGGAGAACCTGCCGTTCCTCGGAACGTTGTGGCGCGACCTGGTGTCGCTGATCGGCCTCGGACTCGCGATCCTGCTGTCGTTCGGCATCACGGCGGCCGGGTCGGGGTTCGCCGAGGACGTGCTGGACTGGCTCGGGTTCGAGAAGGCCGGGTGGGCGCACGTTCTGGTGCGGATCGCATCGATCATCCTCTCGTTGCTGGCCAACTGGATGGTGTTCCTGTGGGTGCTGGCTCGGTTGCCCCGAAAGGCTGTGGGGTGGCGGAGTGCGTTGCGCGGGGCATTTGCCGCGGCCATCGGGTTCGAGGTTTTGAAGCAGGCGGCGACGATCTTCCTTTCGTTCGTGACTCGGTCGCCTACTTCAGCGGCTTTCGGGTCGGTGATCGGTGTTCTGGTGTTCGCGAACCTGGTGGCTCAGTTCTTGTTGTTCATCACGGCTTGGACGGCTACCGCTCGGGAGAACCGGGAGCCTGAGGTGGTTGCGGCGCCGCCTCCTGCTGTGATTTCTCCTGTGGTTTCGGTGCGGAGTGGGCCTTCGCCATCGTTGATGCTGGGGGCTGGGGCCTTGGTCGGGGCGCTGCTCGGGCTTCGGTGGAGGAAGCGCTAGGGCCCTGACGCGCCGGGGCTTGATTCAAGGTCGAGCCCCGATCGCCGGGCTGGGTACGTCACGACCGCTTCTGTTTGTCGTCTCCGTCAGGTCGGTTCCACGATTTTCACCGGTGGTCTCGGCCTGGCAGCGGCTGCCGCGTGTGCTTTCTTCAGCTCCCGCGCCACCGCATCCGGCTTGTCCCGCAACCGGGTCGGCAGCGTCTGGACGACAAGAATTCCCGCAGCGGCGTATCTGCTGTTCCGCGCGAGGGTTCTTTCGTAGTCGCGCATCCCGTAGTGGAACGCCTTCGAGTCGATCTCCCAGGCGAGGCCCACGTCGTCGAACCAGGCATCCGGTCTCCCGATGATCAGGCCGTCGGAGTCCGCGATCGTGACGTTCCAGTGCGGCGTGGTCAGCCGGATCCGCCGGGAGAGGCGGCGGGCATCCCGCTCGGCCACCGATTCGGCGCGGCCCAGTTCCTTCAGGACCGTGCGGACCAGTTTCGCGCCGTAGCGGTTGGTGCGGGCCTCCGCGGCGAGGCTCTCGGGCGTGCAGCGGCCCCGCTGGATCGCCGCGGCCACCAAAGCCGTGGCGGCGTCGACCGAGCGCAGCCGGCGGCACGCGTCGACCACGGCTCGGGACGCGGACACCGCCGAGAAGCCGCCCACGTCGGAGAAGGGAGGCATCGGCGAGGCGCGTTCGGTGATCAGTGCGCCACTACCGCGTGCGGAACCTGGCACCAGGACGTGGATTTCGGTGCCTGAGGCGGGTAGGCCGTGCCTGCGGCAGGCTTCGGCGCCGGTGAGTACGGCGCCTGGGCCTGCGCGCAGCAAAGCGGCGGTGACCTGTTGGTCGCGCGTTGGCGGGCCGTTGTGCAGCAGCACCACGCCTGGGTGCATGCGTTGCCACGGCCCGCCCGGTTCGCAGCGGCGCCAGGGGTTCGCGACCCCCAGCGATTTCAGCGTGGAGGCGGTGATGACGCCCAGGTCGCTGCGTTCGCGCAGGTGTTCGATGAGCACGAAGCCCAGTGTGACGAACACCACCGACAGTCAGCGGCGGGCCGCTGGCCTTGTGCGGTCGAGCAGGAGCAGGAGTACGCCCGCCACGCCGAGCAGGACGCCCAGGAGCAGCAGCCAGCCGATGCTGGAGCCCGTGTTCGCGAGGCGGTTGTCCTCGTGGCGGGGCGGCGTCGTGACCGGTGGGGTCGTGACCGGCGGCTTGGTCGTCGTGGTGACCGGCGGCGTCGTCGTCACCGGAGTGGTGGTGGTCGTCGACGTCGAGGTCGGCGGCGTGGTCGTCGTCGAGGAAGACGTCGTGGTGGACGTGGTCGTGTCGGTGGTGGTCGTGTCAGTCGTGCTCGTGGTGGTGCTGGTCGTGGTGCACGGAGTCGTCGTGGTGGTGGACGTGGACGTGGTCGTCGAGGTGTCGTCACCTCGGGGAACCGGCGCGCCGCGTCCTGGACGGTCCTTCGGGCACCACGCCTTCACGCACACGCGGTGGTCGCCGGAGGCCTCAGCCTCCGGACCCGCACCTTGCAGCGCGACGACCGTCAGCACCGCGGCTGCTACGAGCACACCGATGTAGGCGATACGGGACATGCACCGATGGTTCGCCCACGAATGGAGCACCGCACGGGCAGTGGGCAGACGTCACCCACGCGTGCACCCGATATCGCTCGATCAGGTCCAGAAGACCGCGATGCCCACGTTGAGCACAACGAGCGACGCGGCGGTCGGCAGCAGCCAGGACGGGGCCTTGGGCTTGCTGACGTTGATCGCCACGACGGCGGCGATGGCCACGACGACCAGCAGCTTCACGCCGATCTTGATGTGGTCGTACTTGACCGAGTCGACCAGCGGGTCGATGCCGACCAGCGCGACACCCGTCAGCAGCTGCAGAGCCGCGCCGTGCAGCCAGCCCTTGTTGACCGGCGCGTCCTTGCCGGCCCTGGCCTGCAACATGATCATCGCGACGAGCATGCCCATGCCCAGGAGGTGCAGGAACACCAGCAGCAGGCGTACGAACTCCACAGCGTTTTCCTATCGACGTCGAGTGGCCAGGAAGCCGCGCACGCCCAGCACTCCGATGACGGTGCCGAACACGAGCGAGGCGATCACGAGCACCAGGTGCACCGTGAAGAAAGCGGTAGGTCCGTCGCTGAACGAACGTGGGTCTTTCCAGATGTTCTTCAGGAACGTGGGCCAGATCACCCACGACCAGATCCCGAAAGCCACCAGGAAGAGTGACATCGGGCGCGAGAGCTTCACGTTCACCAGTATCGGACGTGGTGCGTGCAAGCCGCTAAACGGGGGTGGATAGCCTGGGGGGCGTGCCCTTCACCAAACGGCTCATCGTCGCCCTGGTCCTAGCAACGGCCACAGCCGCGTTCGCCGCACCGACCGGCACCGCACAACAGGCCGCCGGCTCGGCTCAGTGCGCGAACCGCGAGACCCCGCCGCCGCCGGTGGACACGTCCGAGCAGCCCGCGCCCGGCGTGAAGGCCCCGCCCGTGCTCGAGGTGCCGGAGAAGCCGATCGGTGGCGACCGGCTGGGCGAGTGCGGCCTGATCCTGCCGCCGAACCAGGCCCAGCCCCCGAGCGGCATCACGGCCGCGTCGTGGATGCTCGCGGACATGGACAGCGGCGCCGTCATCGCCGCGTACGACCCGCACGGCCGCCAACGTCCGGCGAGCGTCATCAAGGTGCTGCTCGCGATGGTCGTCGCCAAGGAGCTGCGCGGCGACGTCGTCGTCACCGCCTCCGCCGAGGACACGCAGCAGGAGTGCACCTGCGTGGGGCTCAAGGACGGCGGCCAGTACACGGTCCGTCAGCTGCTGCAGGGCCTTCTGCTGACGTCTGGCAACGACGTGGCGCACACGCTTGCCCGCCAGCTCGGCGGCGTCCCGAACGCCCTGCGCAAGATGAACGCCATGGCGAAGGAGCTCGGCGCCCTCGACACCCGCGCCCAGACCCCGTCCGGCCTCGACGCCCCCGGCACCAGCACCTCGGCCTACGACGTGGCCCTGATCTTCCGCGGCGCCATGAAGTACGACGAGTTCGCCCAGGCGGTCAAGCTCCCGCAGGCGCAGTTCCCCGGCCGCAACGGCGGCACGATCATGCTGACGAACGACAACCGTCTGATGGCGAACTACGACGGTGCCATCGGCGGCAAGACGGGCTTCACCGACGACGCGCAGCACACCTACGTGGGCGCCGCCGAACGCAACGGCCGCCGCCTCGTCGTCGTGCTGCTGCGCGGCCAGCAACAGCCCACGCACATCACCAACCAGGCCGCCAAGCTCCTCGACTACGGCTTCGGGATGGGCCCCGGCGGCGTCGGCAAGCTCGTCGACGGCGCACCGCAGCCCAAGGCGAACGTCGTCCCCACCCAGGGCAACGACACCAACTCGGACGCGGCGGCCGCCGACCCCGGCGACACGGGCCGCCCGACGCCCACCGCGTTCGGCACGGTCGGCCTGCCGATCACGGCCATCGCGGGCATCGGCCTGCTGGCCGCTGTTCTCCTCTTCATCCGCAACAAGCGGGCCAAGGCGGCCAGGGCACGCCGCCAGGCCGCGCAGGCGCCACAGGGCGTCTGAGCCGCCTCGACAGGGCCACTCACGAGCCTCCAGCGTTCGCGCTGGAGGCTCGTTCGCGTTCTGGAAGCATCACGGCGGTCAACGCCAGCACCGCGATGATCAGCACCATCGACGTGACTACCGCGGCAGAAGTGCCGAACCGGAAGAACACCGCGCCCAGCAAGGCGACTCCAGCGGTCGCGCCGAGCTGCTGCACCGCGTTCAGCAGCCCGGACGCCCACCCGGTCTCGTCCGGCGCCGCCACCGACAACGCGTTGCCGAAGAACGGCACTGTGAACATCCCGAGACCGATTCCGGTCACGAGCAACGGCACCGCCGTGAACGACAAAGCGATGCCCGCCAGCCCGACCAGAACCAGCATCAGACCTGCCCGCATCACCCGAGGCCCGAACCGGGGCACGAGCACGGATCCCGTGACCCACGACCCGATCGCGAGCCCGGCCGACCACGGCAGCAGCGTGAGCGCGGCACCCGACGGCGTCCTGCCCTCCCGCAGTTGCAGGAACAGCACCAACACGAACACCAGCCCGTTCATCACCGCGAAGAACAGCAGCGACCCGGCCAGCGACGCGGGAAACACCTTGCCGCGCAACAGCCCGCCCAACCGAGGCCGTCCCGCAGCCCTGTCCTCGCGGATCATCCCAGCGGCCGCCAGCACGGCCAGGCCGAGCGGCACGTTGACCAGGAACATCGACCGCCAGCCGAACGTCTCGGTCAGCAGCCCGCCCACAACCGGCCCGCACAACGCGGACAGCGCCATCACCGGCCCGATCGTGCCGAGTGCCTT
>JAVXWK010000383.1:0-13411 GCA_032230575.1 Pseudonocardiales bacterium
CAAGTCCTTCGACGAGTCGGCTGACGGCACCGGCTGGGGCGAGGGCGTCGGAGTCCTCGCCCTGGAACGACTTTCCGACGCCAGGCGCAACGGCCACCCGGTGCTCGCGGTCGTGCGCGCGTCGGCCATCAACCAGGACGGCGCCTCGAACGGCCTGACCGCCCCGAACGGCCCGTCGCAGCAACGAGTGATCCGTCAGGCCCTGGCGAACGCGCGCGTCGAACCGTCCGAAGTGGACGCCGTCGACGGCCACGGCACCGGCACGGCCCTGGGCGACCCGATCGAGGCCCAAGCTCTGCTCGCCACCTACGGCCAGAACCGCTCCAGGCCACTGCTGCTCGGCTCCATGAAATCGAACATCGGCCACACCCAGATGGCCTCCGGCGTCGCGTCCATCATCAAGATGGTCCTGGCCCTCCGCGCGGGCGTCCTGCCTCGAACCCTGTACGTCGACCAGCCCTCGACCAAGGTCGACTGGTCCTCCGGCTCCATCAAACTCCTCGCCACCGAGGAAGCCTGGCCCGAGACCGATCATCCGAAGCGCGCCGCTGTGTCGTCCTTCGGCCTGTCCGGCACGAACGCCCACGTGGTGCTCGAAGAGGCCCCAGAACTGTCAGACCCCTCTGAGATGATTGGGATGGGGGGTGGATCCCCCCAGGGGGCCAGCCAATCCGGATCGATTCCGCAGGCCGGCGCGGTACCGGTGCTGCTCTCGGCGCGCGCGGACGAGGCGCTCAAGCAGGTCGCGGGCAACCTGATCGACGTCGACGCGGACCTCGTCGAGCTGGGCGCCAGCCTCGCCGGCAAGCGGTCCACGTTCGAGAAGCGCGCGGTCGTCATCGCGAGCAACCGCGACGAACTGGTGCGCGGCCTCCAAGCGTTGCGCGACGACCAGCCGGACGCAAATGTCACCCGCGGACAGACCACGCGCGGCCGCACCGCCTTCCTGTTCACCGGCCAGGGCTCGCAGCGCCTCGGCATGGGCAAGGCGCTGTACGAGCGCTACCCGGTGTTCGCCGACGCTCTCGACGCCGCCTGCGCCTACCTCGACGCGGACCTCGCAAGGCCGTTGCGCGACGTCATGTGGGGCGACGACCCGGAGCAGCTCGACCAGACCGGCTACGCGCAGCCCGCGATCTTCGCGGTCGAGGTCGCGCTCTACCGGCTCGTCGAGTCGTGGGGCGTCACGCCGGACTACCTGGCGGGCCACTCCATCGGCGAGATCGCCGCGGCGCACGTCGCGGGCGTCCTCGGCCTCGACGACGCCTGCACGCTGATCTCGGCCCGCGCCCGCCTCATGCAGGCGCTGCCCGCCGGCGGCGCGATGTTCGCGATTCAGGCCACCGAAGCCGACATCACCCCGCTCCTCACCGACCGGGTGTCGATCGCCGCGATCAACGGACCCACGAGCATCGTCATCGCGGGCGACGAGACCGAGGCTCAGGTGATCGCGGCCCGGTTCGAGAAGTCCAAGCGGCTCAAGGTGAGCCACGCGTTCCACTCGCCGCTGATGGACCCGATGCTCGACGACTTCCGCGCGGCGATCAGCGGCATCCAGTTCGGCAAGCCGTCGATCCCGCTGGTCGCGGACGACGTCACGAACCCGGAGCACTGGGTGCGGCACGTCCGCGAGGCAGTCCGGTTCGCGGACAAGGTCACGCAGCTGGAGAGCAAGGGCGTGCGGGCGTTCCTGGAGCTCGGCCCCGACGGCGTGCTCACCGGCATGGCCCAGGAGTCGCTCACCGAGGAAGCCGTGCTGGTCCCGGCTCTGCGCCGCGACCGCGACGAGGTCGTGACGCTGCTGACCGCGCTGGCCGGCCTTCACGTCCGCGGCACGACCGTCGACTGGGCCACCTACTTCGCGGGTGCCAAGGCTGACGTCGAGCTGCCGACGTATCCGTTCCAGCACCAGCGTTTCTGGCCAGAGCCAGTGGCCCCGCAGGACAAGGACGGCTACTTCGTCGACGACGAGTTCTGGGCCGCCGTCGAGCGCGAGGACTTCGCCGCACTGGCACAGTGGCGCTCGCGCAAGCTTCAGTCCACTATGGACTCTTGGCGCTACGCGATCACCTGGAAGCCCATCACGGCCCAGGCCGCGCTCACCGGTCCGTGGCTGGTGCTCGCCGACCACGACGCATCCGAGCTGATCGAAGCGCTCGGCGTCGAAGCGGTCGTCGTCAACGCCACGACCCGAATGGAACTCGCCGAGCAGGTCCGCGGCGACTACGCCGGTGTGCTGTCGCTGCTCGCCCTGAACTCCGACGCCGAGGACGCGCTCGTCCGCACTTCCGTTGTGGTGCAAGCGCTTGGCGACGCAGGGCAGGACGCCCCGCTGTGGGTGGCGACGCAGGGCGCGGTGTCGGTCGGCGGCGGCGAGCAGATCGTCAACCCCGACCTCGCGACCGTCCACGGACTCGGCCGCGTGATCGCGCTGGAGCACCCGCGGCGCTGGGGCGGCCTGATCGACCTGCCGTCGCAGCTCGACTGGAACACCGCGCGCCGCATCCCCGGCGTGCTGGCAGGGACTGAGGATCAGGTCGCGGTGCGGCCGTCCGGTGTCTACGGCCGCCGTCTCATCCACAGCACCCCGAGCGCGCTGCACCGCGACTACCGGCCGGGCCGCGTGCTCGTCACCGGCGGCACCGGCGCGATCGGCAAGCAGGTCGCGCAGTGGCTGCTCGACAACGACGCCGAGCAGGTCGTTCTCGTCAGCCGCACCGGAACCGCGGAGTTCGACGACCCGCGCGTGCTCGTGAAGTCCTGCGACGTCGCAGACCGCGACGCTCTCGAGTCCCTCCTCGCCGAGCACCCGGTGACGTCGGTCTTCCACGCGGCAGGCGTCGTCGAGGACGGCCTCGTCGAGTCGATGGACGCCACGTCGTTCACGAACTTGTTGCGCGCCAAGGTCCACGCGACCCGCAACCTGCACGAGCTGACGGAGAACCTCGACGCGTTTGTGCTCTTCGCCTCGACCGCCGGCGTCATCGGCGGCGCGGGCCAGGGCAACTACGCCGCCGCCAACGCCTTCCTCGACGCCTTCGCCGAACACCGCCGCCTGCAAGGACTTCCGGCCACCTCGGTGGCGTGGGGGCCGTGGGGCGAGGCCGGCATGGCGGCCGCGGGCGGCGTCGCGGAACGCCTGAAGCGCGGTGGTTTCACACCGATGGAGCCCGCGCTGGCGTTGCAGGCTCTGAAGCAGGCAATCGAACACGGCGACGCGGCCGTGCTGGTCGCGGAGATCGACTGGGAACGGTTCCTGCCGGCGCTCGCCGGTCTGCGTCCGGCACCGCTCGTCGGCGACCTGCCCGAGGTCAAGCGCTTCCACACCACCGAAAAGGTCGTGGAGGCCACTGAACAGCCGCAGTTCCGCAAGGCACTCGCGGGCCTGTCGAAAGCCGAACGCAACCGCGCGGTCCTCGATCTGGTGCGCGGCCAGATCGCCGCGGTTCTCAGCCACGGCAACGCGTCCGACATCGACCCCGACCGCGCGTTCCTCGACCTCGGCTTCGACTCGCTGACCACGCTGGAACTGCGCAACCGCCTGCAGGCAGCGACCGAACTGACGCTGCCCGCCTCGCTGCTGTACGACTACCCGACCCCGTACGACCTGGCGGACTTCCTGCTGGGCGAGGTCGGCGACGTGCCGGCTGAAGTGGTCATACAGCGCGTCGACGACGACCCGATCGCCATCGTCGGCATCGGCTGCCGCTTCCCCGGCGGCGTCACGTCCCCATCAGACTTCTGGGACTTGGTTTCCAGCGGCAGCGACGGCATCAGCTCGTTCCCGTCCGACCGCGGCTGGGACCTGGCCGCACTTGGCGCCGGAGCGTCGGCGTCGCTGGAAGCCGGGTTCCTCAACGGCGTCGCGGACTTCGACGCGCACTTCTTCGGCATCTCGCCACGGGAAGCGCTCGCGATGGACCCGCAGCAACGCCTCATCCTCGAAACCGCCTGGGAGGCGCTGGAACGCACCGGCATCGACCCGCTGTCGCTCAAGGGCAGCGCGACCGGCGTGTTCGTCGGCACCAACGGCCAGGACTACGAGAACGTCCTGCGCCGCTCGCTCGCCCCCGACATCCAGGGCTACCTCGCGACCGGCAACACCGCGTCCGTGATGTCCGGCCGCCTCTCCTACGTCCTCGGACTCGAAGGCCCCGCCGTCACCATCGACACGGCCTGCTCGTCGTCGTTGGTCGCCATGCACTGGGCGATGCGCGCGCTCCGCTCCGGTGAGTGCTCTCTCGCGCTCGCCGGCGGTGTCAGCGTCATGTCGAGCCCAGACTCGTTCGTCGAGTTCACGACCCAGGGCGGACTCGCTCCCGACGGCCGCTGCAAGGCCTTCTCCGACGCCGCTGACGGCACCGCATGGTCCGAAGGCGCGGGCATCCTCGTCCTGGAACGCCTCTCGGACGCTGCCGCCAACGGCCACGAGGTGCTCGCCCTGGTGCGTGGCTCCGCGGTCAACTCCGACGGCGCCTCCAACGGCCTCACCGCCCCGAACGGCCCCTCGCAGCAGCGCGTGATCCGTCGCGCTCTCGCGGACGCCGGTCTGTCCGTGGGCGACGTTGACGCCATCGAGGCACACGGCACCGGCACCACCCTGGGTGATCCGATCGAGGCCCAGGCCCTGCTGTCGGCCTTCGCCGACCGCTCCGAGCCCCTCTACCTGGGCTCGGTGAAGTCGAACATCGGCCACGCCCAGGCCGCCGCGGGTGTCGCGGGTGTCATCAAGATGGTCGAGGCGATGCGTCACGGCGTGCTGCCCCGAACCCTCCACGTCGACGCCCCGACCACTCACGTCGACTGGACCTCGGGCCCGGTCTCCCTCCTCACCGAGAACACCACCTGGCCTGCGACGGGCCACCCGCGCCGAGCCGGCATCTCCGCGTTCGGCCTCTCCGGCACCAACGCCCACGTGATCTTGGAAGCGCCCGGCACGGGGATCCCCCCGATTTCCAGCGTACCGACCGAAAGCGCTGGTCAAGCGGGCGCGGCACAATCTGTGGACAACTCGGCGCCTGTGGACAACTCGGCAGTTGTCGATCTTGTCAGCCCGGAACTGTCGGCCCCGAGTGAGACGATTGGAGTGGGGACCTCGTGTCCCCCCAAGGGGGCCCCCGTCGTTGTTTCGGCGAAGTCCTCCGATGCTCTGCGCGCTCAGATCGACCAGATCCGTGCGGTCGAGGCGAATCAGCTGGACGTGGCGTTCTCGGCGGCGACGACGCGCGCGCAGTTCGCGCACCGGGCGTTGCTGATTGACGGCGTGGAGGTCGCGAACGGGGTGGCGCGTAAAGCGGGTACCACGGCGTTCCTGTTCACCGGCCAGGGCTCGCAGCGCCTCGGCATGGGCCGCGAACTGTATGCGCGGTTCGAGACGTTCCGCGAGGCACTTGACGAAGTGCTGGCCCACCTCGATCCGGACCTGAAGGACGTCATCTGGGGCGAGGACGATGAAAGGCTCAACCAGACGGGCAACACGCAGCCCGCGCTGTTCGCGATCGAGGTCGCGCTCGCCCGGCTCGTCCAGAGCCTTGGCGTTCTGCCGGACCACGTCGCCGGCCACTCCATCGGCGAGATCGCGGCCGCGCACATCGCCGGTGTGCTCACGCTCGAAGACGCCGCGAAGCTCGTCACAGCACGCGCGAACCTCATGCAGGTCCTCCCGGCCGGCGGCGCGATGGTCTCCATCCTCGCCACCGAAGCCGAGGTCGCCAAGCAGATCGGCAAGTCGAAGAAGGTCTCGATCGCAGCGGTGAACGGACCGACGTCGATCGTCATCGCAGGCGACGAAGCAAGCGTCACGAAGATCGCCAAGAAGTTCGAGAAGACCAAGCAGCTCACCGTCAGCCACGCGTTCCACTCGCCGCTGATGGACCCGATGCTCGACGACTTCCGCGCGGCGATCAGCTCCATCACCTTCACCACGCCGCGCATCCCGATCGCCACCGCCGGCGACGTGACGACGATCGACTACTGGGTGAACCACGTTCGCGACACCGTCCGCTTCCGCGACAACGTCGAGAGCCTCAAAGACGTCGACACGTTCGTCGAGATCGGCCCGGATGGCGTGCTGGCGGCGATGGTCGACGGAGCCGTTGCGGCCCAACGCAAGGACCGCGACGAGGTCAGCGCGTTCGGACTCGCGCTCGGCACCCTGCACGTCCGGGGCGCCGACGTCGACTGGCTGCGGTATTTCGCGGGCACCGGAGCGAAGCGCATCCCGTTGCCCACCTACGCCTTCCAACGCGAACGCTTCTGGCCGACGACGATGCCGAAGTCCACAACGGACGACTGGCTGTATGAAGTCGTGTGGGAGAAGCACAACGTTCCCACTACGACGAGCGGCACGTGGCTCGTTCTGGGCGAGGCAACGGGTTTCGCCGGCGAGACGGTGACCGACCTCGTGCCGGGCGACTACGCCGGTGTCATCTCCACCACGGACACCAGTCCGTTCGAAGTCCTGAACACCCTTGAAGCCAACAACATCACGGCACCTCTGTGGTGCGTCAGCAGCGAACCCGCTGTCTGGGGTGAAGGCCGAGTCGCCGCGCTGGAGCAGCCGGAACGCTGGGGCGGTCTGATCCGCGTCGAAGCCGACACGTGGGCTGTTCCGCGCGGCGAGCGGGAAGTCACCTTCCACGCCGAAGGCACGTTCGTTCCACGCCTGCGCCGCATCGAGGCCACGACCCCGTGGACCCCGAGCGGCCAGATCCTGCTCGTCGGCGCCGAGGGCCCGATGGGAGAGCAGCTCAAGACGTTGCCCAACACCACGGACACGCTCACCGACGACGTCACCGCGGTGATCCACCTCGGCGGAATCGACTCGCTCAAGGAACTCGACGAGCGGCTGGGCGACCGCGAACTGGAAGCGTTCGTGATCTTCGGTTCGGTCGCCGGGACATGGGGATTCCGCGGTCAGGCACAGCAGGCCGCACACAGCGTGCTCGTCGAAGAGTTCGCCAGGCAACGGAAAGCCCGTGGCCTCAAGGCGACCTCCATCGCATACGCGCCGTGGGAGGGTACGACCGACCAGAGCATGACCGCACACCTGAGGATGAGCGGCATCCCTGTCCTCGACGCCCCGAACGCCCTCGCGGCGCTCCGCCAGTCTGTCGCGAGTGGACGGACGAACGTCGTCGTCGCGAACGTCGACTGGAGCACTTTCCAGCAGTCCAACAAGCTGTTCAGCGAGTTCCAGCAGCAGAAGCCGGTCAACGAACCGGTGCTCAAGCAGACGCTGACCAAGCTGCCCGAGTACGAACGCCACGGCGCACTGCTCACCCTCGTCCGCGAGAAGGCGGCACTCGTCCTGGGGCACAACGGAACCGAGGCGATCGAACCGGACGTCCCCTTCCGCGACCTCGGGTTCGACTCGCTCACCGCCGTCGACCTGCGCAACCAGCTCCAGACCGAGTCGGGTCTGCAGCTGAGCGCTACGCTGGTGTTCGACTACCCGACGCCGAACGAGCTCGCCGATCACCTGCTCACCGAACTCCTCGGCGGTGCGGACGAGATCGAGTTCACGGCGAGGACCGTGACGGACGAACCGATCGCGATCGTCGGCATGGCCTGCCGTTACCCCGGTGACGTGCGGTCGCCGGAAGACCTGTGGCAGCTGCTGCTCGACGGCCGTGACGCGATCGGCGACTTCCCGGCGGACCGCGGCTGGGACCTCACCTCCCTCTACAGTGGACAGAGCGCTACCCGCAGTGGCGGTTTCCTCTACGACGTACCGAACTTCGACCCGGACTTCTTCTCGATCTCGCCGCGCGAAGCGATGGTCATGGACCCGCAACAGCGCATCGTGCTCGAGACGGCCTGGGAGGCTCTGGAACGGGCAGGCGTCGACCCGGCGTCGATCCGCGGCAGCGTCACGGGTGTGTTCGTCGGCGGTGGCAGTGGCGAATACCGGCCGTCGGCAGAGGAAACCGGCCTGGAGTGGCAAACCGCGCAGTCCGCGTCGCTGCTGTCCGGGCGCCTCGCCTACACGTTCGGCCTGCAGGGCCCGACGGTCTCGGTCGACACCGCGTGCTCGTCGTCGCTGGTGTCACTGCACCTCGCGGCCCAGGCGCTGCGCACGGGGGAGTGCGAGATGGCGCTCGCCGGCGGTGTGTGCGTGATGTCGACGCCGGTCGGGTTCATCGAGTTCAGCGCTCAAGGAGCACTGTCGGAGGACGGGCGCTGCAAGGCCTTCTCCGACAACGCCGACGGCACCGGCTGGGCCGAAGGTGTCGGCATGCTGGTCCTGGAACGGCTCTCGGATGCTGTTCGCAACGGTCACGAGGTGCTCGCGGTCGTGCGGGGCTCGGCGATCAACTCCGACGGCGCGTCGAACGGCCTCACCGCACCATCCGGGCCGGCCCAGCAGCGGGTCATCCGGCAGGCGCTGGCGGCGTCCGGGCTGCGTCCGTCCGATGTGGACGCGGTCGAGGCGCACGGCACCGGCACGAAGCTCGGCGATCCGATCGAGGCCCAGGCGCTGCTCAACGTCTACGGGCAGGACCGCTCCGCACCACTGCTGCTGGGCGCGGTCAAGTCGAACATCGGCCACACGCAGGCCGCGTCCGGTGTCGCGGGCGTGATCAAGATGGTGATGGCGATGCGGGCGGGCGAGCTGCCGCGCACGCTGCACGCTGAGACGCCGTCCTCGCACATCGACTGGAGCACTGGCGCGGTCCAGCTGCTGCGGGAACGCACGTCTTGGCCTACCGTCGACCGCGCACGCCGAGCCGCCGTCTCGTCCTTCGGCGCCAGCGGCACCAACGCCCACGTGATCTTGGAAGCGCCCGGCTCGGGGATCCCCCCAATTTCCAGCGTACCGGATGAAAGTGCTGGTCAAGGGGCCGCTGGGCGATCTGTGGATAACTTTGGAGTGGTTCCGGTGCTGGTGTCCGGGCGGACGCCAGCCGCGCTGCGCGACCAGGCCGCGCGCCTGCTCGACATTGACGCGGACCTGCTGGACATCGCCCGTTCGGCGGCCACCACGCGTGCCTCGTTCGACCAACGTGCGGTGGTGCTGGCGAGCAGCCGCGAGGAGCTGACCGACGCGCTCGCGGCGATCGCGTCCGACGTCCGGAACCCGCTGGTGATCAGGGACGAGGTGGCGCGCTCCGGCAAGCTCGCGTTCCTGTTCGCCGGCCAGGGTTCGCAGCGGATCGGCATGGGCCGGGAGCTGCACGCGCGGTTCCCGGTGTTCGCGGCGGCGTTCGACGAGGTGCTGAGCCATCTCGACGATGGACTGAAGGAAGTCATCTGGGGCGACGACCAGGACACGCTGAACCTGACCGGTACCACGCAGCCGGCGTTGTTCGCTGTCGAGGTCGCGCTGTTCCGGCTCGTCGAGTCGTGGGGGCTGAAGCCGGACTTCCTGGCAGGCCACTCGATCGGCGAGATCGCGGCGGCTCATGTCGCCGGAGTGCTCAGCTTGGAAGACGCGGCGAAGCTCGTCACTGTGCGCGCCAAGCTGATGCAGGCGCTGCCCGAAGGCGGCGCGATGGTCGCGGTGCAGGCCAGTGAAGACGTGGTCCTGCCGCACCTCACCGACGGCGTGGCGATCGCGGCGGTCAACGGGCCTGACTCGGTCGTCATCGCCGGGCCGGAAGAAGCGGTGGTGGCGATCGCGGAACGCTGGAAGTCCCGGCGTTTGGGCGTCTCGCACGCCTTCCACTCGCCGCTGATGGACCCGATGCTCGACGAGTTCCGGTCCACTGTGGAGTCGCTGACGTTCCACCAGCCTCGAATTCCTGTGGTGGTGGAAGGTGACATCACCTCACCGGAGTACTGGGTCCGGCACGTGCGGGAAGCGGTGCGGTTCGCGGACAACGTGCGGACGCTCACCGAGCGCGGTGTCACGACGTTCGTGGAACTGGGGCCGGACGCGACGCTGTCCGGTCTGGTCGAGGGCGGCATTCCGATGCTGCGCAAGGACCGCGACGAGGAGCAGTCGATCGTCTCGGCGCTCGCCCGCCTGCACGTTCGCGGTGTGAAGGTCGACTGGACCGGGTTCTTCGGTGCTCAGGGACGCAAGATCACACTGCCGACCTACGCGTTCCAGCACCAGCGGTTCTGGCCGTCGACGATGGTCAGCACGGCGAGGCCGGCCGCACCGGCCAGCGACGACGCGGCGTTCTGGGCGGCGGTCGAGGGCGAGGACTTCGGCTCGCTGCAGAACGTCCTCAGCGTCGACACCGGTGCGCTGGAGCAGGTGCTGCCCGCGTTGCTGGACTGGCGCAAGCAGCGCAACGACCTCGCGCTCGTCGACAGCTGGCGGCACCGCATCACGTGGAAGCCGTTGGACGCCATCAGGTCCAGCGAGCTCACCGGAACATGGCTCGTCGTCACGGCTGGAGCTGACGAGTGGAGTGACGCGGTCATCGACTCGCTCGGCATCAGTGTTGTGCGGCTTGACGTCGCGGCTCCGGACCGTGAGGCCATCGCGGCCGAGCTGCGATCGCTGGGCACGTCGTTCGCCGGTGTGCTGTCGCTGCTCGGACGTGCTGACGCAGGTGAGACGAGTGCGCCGCAAGGTGTGCTGCTGACCGCCGCGTTGATCCAGGCGCTCGGCGACGCGGGAATCACCGCGCCGCTGTGGTGCGCGACCCGCGATGGAGTTGCTGTCAACGGCACGGCTTTCGAGGACCTGACGCAGGCCGCGATCCACGGTCTCGGCCGGGTCGTGACGCTGGAACACCCGGAACGCTGGGGCGGCCTGATCGACCTGCCGGGCGTGATCGACGACCGGGTCGCGAACGGGCTCACGTCCGTCCTTTCCGGACTCGACGGCGAGGACCAGGTGGCGGCTCGTTCGAACGGCCTGTTCGGACGACGCCTCGTCGCCGCGCCGGCAGCTGTTCCGGCACAGGAATGGCAGCCGCGTGGCACCGTCCTGATCACCGGCGGCACCGGTGCGCTCGGTGGTCACGTCGCCCGGATGCTCGCGCGGAACGGTGCCGAGCACCTGGTCCTGGTGAGCCGCAGTGGTGTGAAGGCTGACGGTGCCGCCGAGCTGCGGGCCGAACTGGTGAGCCTCGGCGTCGACGTCACGATCGCCTCCTGTGACGTCGCGGACCGGAAGTCGATGCAGGCAGTGCTTTCCGCGATCCCCGCGCCGTTGACCGGCGTCGTCCACACCGCCGGCATCATCGACGACGGTGTGCTCGACAAGATGACGCCGGAGAGGTTCGAGGCGGTGTTCCGCAGCAAGGTCGCGCCGGCGCTGCTGCTGGACGAGCTGACGTCCGACCTGGACGCGTTCGTGCTGTTCTCGTCCGCGTCGTCGTCGGTCGGCAGCCCCGGCCAGTCGAACTACGCGGCGGCGAACGCGATGCTCGATGCACTGGCCGATCGGCGGCGTGGTCAGGGCCTCGCGGCGACGTCGATCGCGTGGGGTGCGTGGGGTGGCGGTGGTATGGCCGACACCGAGGACGCGCTGGCCAACGCCAAACGTGCCGGAATCGCTTCGATGGATCCTGTCCTGGCGTGCGAAGCGCTTCGGCAGCTCGTCGGTGAAGGGTTGCCGACGGCGGTCGTGGCGGCGGTGGACAAGGGCCGGTTCTCCGGTGGGTTCCGCCCGAACCCGTTGCTGCGAGAGCTGGCGACGGAGGCCACTGCGGAGACCCCGGTCGCGGAGGGTGCGTTCCGGGAGAAGCTGGTGGCGCTGCCGGTGGCGAAGCGGTTCGACGAGGTGCTGGACCTGGTGCGGACGCGGGCGGCCGAGGTGCTCGGCCAGGCCGACGTCGACGCCGTGCGGCCGGACCGGCCGTTCCGCGACCTCGGGTTCGACTCGCTCGCCGTGGTCGAGCTGCGCAACCAGCTCAACGCCGCCACGGGCCTGTCACTCGCCTCGACGCTCGTGTTCGACCACCCGTCACCGGAAGAGCTCGCGGCGCACGTGCTGACCGAGCTCATCCCGGATGCGGCCGCTGGTGACTCGGAGGAAACCGAGATCCGAGACCTCCTGGCGAGGGTGCCGCTGGCCCAGTTGCGCGAGATCGGCGTGCTGGAGCCGTTGATGCAGCTCATCGGCAAGGGAACGGCGGCTCAGGACGACGAGGACATCGACGAGATGAGCGTCGACGACCTGATCCAGGCCGCGCTCGACGGCCAGGGCGACTGACAGCGGTTCTGGACGGCCGGCTGCCCCTCGGGGTGGCCGGCCGTTTCCGATTTTTCTGAGGAAATCGCTACCGCTTGTGCTGCTGGAATTGCTGGCGGGAAGACCGTGTCCGGCTGGACTGACGGAGCTGATGAATGAGTACCTCCAGCGAGAAGGTTGTCGAGGCTCTCCGCGCCGCGATGAAGGAGGCGGAGCGGCTGCGCAAGCAGAACAGGCAGCTCGTCGCGGCCGCCACCGAACCGATCGCGATCATCGGGATGGCGTGCCGCTTCCCCGGCGGCATCAGCTCGCCGGAGGACCTCTGGGAGCTGGTGTCGTCCGGGCGTGACGCGATCACCGGCTTCCCGGCGGACCGCGGCTGGGACGTCGACGCGTTGCTCGGCAGCGGCGTCGACGAGCGCGGCCACAGCGTCTCCGTGCAGGGCGGGTTCCTGCACGGCATCGCGGACTTCGACCCGGCGTTCTTCGGCATCTCGCCGCGCGAGGCCGTGACGATGGACCCGCAGCAGCGCCTGCTGCTCGAGACGTCCTGGGAGGCGCTGGAACGTTCCGGCATCGACCCGACGTCGCTGCGCGGCTCACGCACCGGTGTTTTCATCGGCACCAACGGCCAGGACTACGAGCACCTGCTGATCCGCGGCCTCGACGACGCGACAGGCGACGTCGGCACGGGCATCGCGGCCTCCGCCGAGTCCGGTCGCATCTCCTACGCCCTCGGTCTCGAAGGCCCGACGCTCACCGTCGACACCGCCTGCTCCTCTTCTTTGGTGGCACTGCATCTCGCCGTGCACGCCCTGCGCGCGGGGGAGTGCTCGCTGGCGTTGGCCGGTGGCGTGAACGTCATGTGCACACCGGGCTCTTTGGTGGAGTTCTCGCGACAGGGCGGACTCGCGCGCAACGGCCGATGCAAGGCCTTCTCCGACGACGCCGACGGCACGGGCTGGTCCGAGGGTGTCGGCGTGTTGGCGTTGGCGCGCCTTTCCGACGCTGTTGCTTCGGGCCACCCGGTTCTCGCCGTGGTGCGCGGTTCGGCCGTCAACTCCGATGGCGCCTCCAACGGCTTCACCGCCCCCAACGGCCGCGCGCAGCAACGCGTCATTCGCGCCGCCCTCGACCGCGCCGGCCTGTCTCCCTCCGACGTCGACGTCGTCGAAGCGCACGGCACCGGCACCCCGCTCGGTGACCCGATCGAGGCCCGCAGCCTCCTCGCCACCTACGGCGCTTCGCGTTCCACGCCGTTGCTGCTGGGTTCGGTGAAGTCGAACATCGGCCACACCCAGGCCGCCGCCGGTGTCG
>JAVXWK010000174.1:0-11989 GCA_032230575.1 Pseudonocardiales bacterium
CGCGGGGCTGAGAGCCGCCGCGGCCATGAACTGTCGTCGACTGGGCATCACCCCGGTCTAGACCTGATCGGCCTGCCCGCACAAGGCTCAGCTCAGCTTGTCCACGATCTGCTTCGCCGTGTTGGACGGGATCGCGAACCCGATCCCGACGCTCCCGGCCTCACCGCTGCTCGACGCCGGCGAGTAGATCGCCGAGTTGATGCCGATCAGCTCACCAGCGGCGTTCACCAGCGCGCCACCGGAGTTGCCGGGGTTGATCGACGCGTCGGTCTGGATCGCCTGGTACGACACGGAAGACGCACGGCGGCTCTCGCCCGGCACGGTGACCTTGCGGTCCAGCGCGGAGACGATGCCGGTCGTCACGGTGCCCTGCAGGCCCGACGGCGAGCCGATGGCCATCACCGCGTCGCCGACCTTCACCGAACCGGAGTCCGCCCACTTGATCGGCGTGAGGCCGGAGACACCCGAGGCCTTGATGACGGCCAGGTCCGAGGACGGGTCGGTCGCGACGACGGTGGCGGGGACCTGACGGCCGTCGTTCAGCGTCACGGTCAGCTGACCGCCCGAGGCCGCGACGACGTGGTTGTTCGTGAGGATCTGGCCGTCAGCGGTCAGGATCACGCCGGAGCCGAGGCCGTTCGGGAGGTTGACCTGCACCACCGAGGGCAGCACGGACGAGGCGACCGCCGACCAGTCCAAAGTGGACGTGTTCGAGACCGTCTGCGCCGAGACGGAAGAAGTGGGCGAGGCCGGAGAGTCCGGCGACGCGATGACCGCGCCCGTCACACCTCCGAAGAGGCCCGCGACGAGTGCCGCCGCGGTGAGCATCGGGGCCGTGCGGCGCCAGAACTTCGGCGCCGGGGTAACGGCGGGCTGCGGTTCCACCAGTGACCCGCTCATGGCGGGGAAGCTCTGCTCGGTCATGACTCCACGATGGACCCCCATCATGTGAGCAACCTGTGGACCAAGCCAAAAAAACCCTGATAAGAACTAGCTGAGAAGGAGCGTCGAGACGTCCGAGGCCAGCAGCGGCGGCCCGAAGTGCGGCCCCTGCCCGCCCGTCACGCCCAACGACGCCAGCCGCGCGGCCTCGGCGTCGGTGCGCACGTCCTCGGCGTAGAGCGGCAGCCGCAGGATCGACGCCCACTGCAGCAGAGCGACCGACGCGCTCTCGTCCACCCTGTTCGCGCCCTCGTCCAACCCGTGCACCACGGCGCCGGTGAACTTCACGCCGCTCAACGGCAGCATCCGCAGCCGGTCGACGCCGACGTTGCCGCCGTTCATCTGGTCCAGCACCAGGCCGATGCCGCGCTCGGCCAGGATCGTCAGCTCTTCCATCTGCTCGTCGTTCAGCAACGCCGGCAGGTGCTCGTGCAGCTCGAAGCGCAACAAGGACGCGGGCAACCCCGTCCGGTCCAGCACGCGGGCGACCTCGGCGACCAGTTCGGGCTCCTGGCACAACCGCGGCGGCAGGTCGAAGGAGAGCACCGGCGTGGAAGACCCCAGGACCGAATGCCACGAGGCGGCCTGCGCACACGCCTCCGAAAGCGCCCAGTGCACTAGCCGGACGATCATGCCGTTGGTGGAGGACTGGTCCATGAACATGTTGGGGCACAACACCCCGTGCACCGGGTGGTTCCAGACGATCTTCGCTTCGAGGGCGATCATCGAACCGTCGGTCAAGGAGTACACGGGCAGGTAGTCGACCCGGAACTGCCCCTCCTCCAGCGCGCCGGGGATCGACGCGGCGAGCGCGTAGCTCTCCTTGTCGCGCAGATCCCGGTCCTTGTCGTACATCGCCCACTGCGCCTTGCCATCGCGCTTCGCCCAGCCGACGGTGACGTCCGCCGCGCGCAACAGGTCCACCGCGTCGCCACCACGAGCCGCCCGCGCCACGATGCCGACGGACGTCGTCACGCCGACGCCGTGCGAGCCGATCCAGATCGGCTCCTCCAGCCGCGCGGTGAACTCCTCGACCAGCGCGATCACGCCCAGCACGTCGCGCGGGTCCTTGATCAGCACGCCGAACTCGTCCTCGCCGATGCGCGCGACCTTGCCGACCTGCTCGGTGAAGACCGCCCTCAGGTGCGTCGCGACCTGCATCAGCACCCGGTTGCCCGCCTCGTGCCCGAACGCGTCGTTCACGCCGCGGAACCCGTCGATGTCGACCTGCACCAACGCCAGCGCCTCCGGGCCCTTGGTGCCGACCGCGCCCTCGAGCCAGCCGAGGAACTGCGCGCGGTTCGGCAGGCCGGTCTGCATGTCGTTGAGGCTCTGGCGCACGAGCTGCGTCTGCAGCGCGCGCATCTCGTTCATGTTCTCGATCATCGTGACGAGGTACGGCGTCTAGTCGTCCTCCTCGCGCACCAGCGAGATCGCCATGTGCGTCTGGATCGTCTCGCCGTCGCTGCGGATCATCCGCTTCTCGACCCTGATGTGGTCGAGCTCGGTCTCGATCAGCGACTGGCCGATCTCCCGCAGCGCCTCGCGGTCGTCGGGGTGCGCGAGCTCGCGGCCCGCGATCTTGCGCATGTCCTCGCGCTTGTAGTCGAGCATCGCCAGCAACGCCTCGTTGACGTCGATGATCTTGCCCTCGAGGTCGCACACGACGATCGGGAACGCGGAGCTCTGGAAGATCGCCCGGAACTTCGCCTCGCTCGCCCGGACAGCGCTTTCCGCCCGGCGCATCGTGTTGATCGCGGCGGTGCGGCTGATCTCCTGCTGGTCGAGCGTGCGGTCGCGCAGCCCCTCCGCGTACCCGGCGGCGAGGGCGGCCAGCTGGCCCGGTGTGACGAGCTCGTGCTCACCGAGGTAGGAGAGCGTCTGCTCCAGCGTCGACGAGGAGATGAAGTCGTGCTCGACCATCGACCGGCCGACCCGCCGAGCGTCGTCGGCACCACCACCGAGCAACTGCTCGACGTAGCCGCCGAGCAGTTCCTGGAGTTTCTCGCGAGTGAGGTTCGCGAGGAGGGTGGTGGAGATCATCGCGGCCCAGTGGACGGCGTGCTCTCGGCTGTCGACCATGTTCATTCAGCTCAGGTGGCCATTCGTGGGGACCGGGGTGATCTGCTGATCGATCGTCGGACGCCAATCGATACGCCTGCGCAACCCACTTCCGCCAGATTCGGTCGAACGGGTGACATCCCCGCGCGGTACCACCACCGGGTGTGGGTCCAACGAAACAGCTTACTGATCACGACTGGCCTGTCCAACCGAACCCGGATTCCCGGTCACGAATGACTGGATTGGCCACGAATTCACTCGTTTGAACTAGTGAATGGCCTTCGTGAAGGCGAGTGGACCTATTGAGAGTGGGTCCGCGTCGACGTCGAACAACGGCGTGTAGCCCGTCGCCAGGTACAGCGCTTTCGCCTCGGGCTGCCGCGGCCCGGTGGTGAGGTGGATGCGGCGGTAGCCGAACGCCAGTGCCTCCTTCTCCAGCTCCTCCACGACGCGCCGCGCCAGGCCACGCCGGCGGTGGCGTGAATGCGTCCAGATCCTCTTCAACTCGGCCGTCTCGTCGTCGAAGCGTTTGAACGCCCCACCCGCGACGGCTTCACCTGCCTCCATGAGCAGAAGGAACTGTCCGTGCGGCGGTTCGAACACGTCCGCCGCCCGCTGCATCTCCTGTGCGCCCATCGGTCCGTAACGAGTCGTGTACTCGTATGTCAGCTCAGCCACCAACGGCGCCGCGTCCGGATCAGACTGCCGGACGCGGCGCACTTCGAGAGTGGTCATGCGGCTTTGGCCCGGTCCCGCTTCGCGACCTCTTCGCGCACAAGGGGAATCACGTACCGGCCGAAGTCGATCGCGTCGTCCAGCAGGTCGTATCCGCGCGCCGACAGGATGTCCACACCGAGGTCGTAGTAGTCCAGCAACGCCTGCGCGACCGTCTCCGGAGTGCCGACCAGCGCGTTGGAGTTGCCCGCACCACCGGTCGCTTTCGCGGTGGGCGTCCACAACGCGCGGTCGAATCGCTCACCGCGTTCCGCGACGGCCAGAAGTCGTTGCGAGCCGGTGTTCTCCGGATTCGTCAGCGAATGCCGCCGGCTCAACGGCCCGCCGGCTTTCCGCGCCTCGATCCGCTCCACCGTCCGATGAGCCTTCTCCCAGGCCAGTTCCTCGGTCGGCGCGATGATCGGCCGGAACGCGACCTGGATCCTCGGCACGTCCTTGCGTCCGGCCTCCTTCGCGGCCTGTTTCACCGACTCGATCTGCTGAGCGGTTTCGGCCAAAGGCTCGCCCCACAGGCAGAAGATGTCCGCTTCCGCGCCACCGGCGGCATAAGCGGCGGGGGAGGAGCCGCCGAACGACACGCCAGGACGCGGTTGTTGCACCGGGAAAACGTCGCTCACGAAGTCCGCGAACTGGTAGTGCTCGCCGTCGTGATCGAACGCCTCACGGCTGATCCAGGCCTTCTTGACGATCTGGATGTACTCGCGCGTTCGGCTGTAGCGCTGGTCCTTCGACAGGTAGTCGCCCTCGCGCTGCTGCTCGTGGTCCGTGCCGCCAGTGATGAAGTGCACCGTGAGCCGGCCGTCGCTGATCTGGTCCAGCGTCGCGAACGTCTTGGCGGCGAACGTCGGGTAGGAGACGTTCGGCCGGTGCGCCAGGAGGATCTGGAGCTTGTCGAGCTTCGACGCCAGCAGGGCCGCCGCCGAGGCGGGTTCCGGCGTGCCCGACCCGTACGCGAACAGCACGCGGTCCCACCCGTGCTCCTCGTGCGCCCGAGCGAGCCTGATCGTGTAGTCCTTGTCGAACGCTCCGCCCGACCGCGGAGTCGTCTCCGACCCGTTGTTCGTGGCTGCGATCCCGAGAAACTCAACTGGCATGGCCGATTCCCCAGAGCTGGTAGGAGATTGCGGGGTGCGTTGAGGGAGACGCCCTGCCACTCCAGCACCGTCGCGGCCCGGCTCGCAACGATGTCCACAGAGCGGGATTTGCTTGCACGCGCGGGGTACTGTGGTGGTGTTCGCGTTGAGGGGCGCGGCTCGTTTCTCGTTGCCCTCCAACGGAAAGACGCGCATGCGCTCACTCGTCGTCATCGGCGGCGGTCCTCGTGCCGCCGGCCTGCTCGAACGCATTGCCGCCCAGTCGCCGACCTTGCCGCTGACCGTGCACGTCATCGACCCCTACCCGCCGGGTGCGGGCAGGGTGTGGCGGCACGCGCAGTCACCGTTGCTGCGCATGAACTCCATGGCCGAGGACGTGACGGTCTTCACCGACGCCAGCTTCGACGGCGCCGGTCCGGTTCGCCCTGGCCCGTCGCTGTCGGAGTGGGGTGACGTCGACCCGGCGTCGTTCCCGTCACGTCAGGTGCAGAGCAGGTACCTGTCGTGGTTCTTCGACCACGTAAGGGAATCTCTGCCACCGAACATCTCGGTGACCGTGCATTCCGCGCGTGCGTTGAAAGTCGTGGGCAACTGGGTGTGGCTGGACAGCGGCGAGTCGCTGCGAGCCGACGTCCTGGTCCTGGCGCTGGGGCACCTCGACGCCGAACCGGAGCCCGAGCACCGCAAGCTCGCCGAGCACGCCTCGGAGCACGGCCTGGTCTACGTGCCGCCGCTGTACTCCGCCGATGCGGACCTGTCGTCGGTCGCGGGAGACGTCGTGCTGCGCGGGTTCGGGCTCGCGTTCATCGACCTGATGGTGTTGCTGACCGAGGGCCGCGGTGGCAGGTACGAGCGCGCTGACGGCTTGTTGCGTTACGTGCCTTCAGGTCTGGAGCCGCGGCTGTTCGTGGGCTCACGGCGAGGCGTGCCGTATCACTCGAAGACCGGCTATCGGTTGCAGGGAGCCAGGCCTTCCTTGCCGCATTTCTTCGTCGCGGATGCGTTGCACAGCAGTCTGGACTTCCGTGCGGATGTGTGGCCGTTGATGGCCAAGGAGATCGCGTGGGGCTACTACCACGAGCTCTTCACCGGGCACCCCGGCCTGGTGCGGATGCCGTTCGTCGAGTTCGCCACGTCGTTCGCCGGTTTGGACTGGTACAGCGACGAAATGCGCGAGCTGGAGCTGCTGGCGATACCCGATCCGGCCGACCGCGTCGACTTCGAACGGCTGGACCGTCCGTTGACCGGTCTGACCTTCACGTCCGGAGAGGAGTTCCAGGAGTATTTGCGCGCGTACGTCGAGGCCGACGTGAGCCGCCGCTCCGATCCGCGGCACAGCGCGGACCTGGGTGCTTTCCTGGCGCTGCTGTCGGTCTACGGGCAGATGGCCCAGGTGATGCCGCACGACGGTTGGTGGCACGGCTACTTCAGCTACCTCGCTTCCGGCCCGCCGCCGGACCGGCTGGAGGAGCTGCTGGCGTTGTCCCGTGCGGGAATCGTGCGGTTCGTCGGCGCCGACATGTGGGTGGAGGCGGTGGACGGTGCGTTTCTGGCCGGCAGCCCTACGACGCCCGACGTGGTGCGCGCCAACGGCCTGATCGAGGCACGTCTGCCCACCCATTCGTTGTCTCGCACAGCAGATCCTGTGCTGCAGTCGTTGCGCGCGGTCGGTGACGTCTCCGAGGACGACGCCGGGTTGGTCCGGGTTTCTCCGCAGGGCCGTCTGATCAACGAGCGCGGTGAGGAAGATCCAGTCCGGTTCGCTGTGGGGCCCTACACGACGGGGAAAGCGTTCGCGGCCTTCGCGCGACCGCACACGAACGCACCGGCGTTCCGGCAGAACGACGTGCTGGCGCGGGAAATACTGCAGGTGTTAGGCGACTGAGGTGTAGCGCCCCTGATGCCGCACCAGAGGCGTGGAGATGTCGGAGTGCGTGATGTCCAGCGGCTCGCCGACGAGCGCGATGTGGTCGCCCACCACGATCCTGCGCGCGGTCCGGCAGAGCAGCCGCACCGGCGCGTCCAGCAGCCACGGCACACCGTCGTCGTCGGCTTGCCAACGGGTTTCGGGGCCGAACCGGTCGACGTTCTTGGTGGCGAACAAGTCCGCGAGCCCGGTCTGCCCGGCGTCCAGCAGGTGCACGGCGAACAGCGGCGCGGTCCGCAGCACCGGCCACACCGAAGCGCCCTCGCCGATCCACACGACGACGAGAGGCGGCTCGAAGGACGCCGACGTGAACGACGACACCGTGGTGCCGACAGGTCCGCCGGATCCGGTGGCCGTGACGATCGTGACGGCCTGGGCGTGGTGCCTCAACGCGTCGCGCAGTTGTTCCTTCATCGCAGCACCTTCAGGGCGTCCAGGTCGAAGTCGGTGACGTCGGCGGGCAGTGCGGCCTCGTTGAGGAACAGTGCCTGCGGTACCAGCGCCCCGAGCTCGGCCAGCACCGGCCGCAGGTGCACCTCGACCGCCAGAGCGTGCTTGTCGGACGCGGCGATCTGCAGCGGCACGGCGATCTTGCCGCGCAGCCATCCCGACGGCGCCTGGTCCAGCACGGCCTTCAACAGCCCGGTGTACGCGGCCTTGTACGTCGGCGTCGCCACCACGAGCACGTCGGCCTGTCCCAACGTCTCCAACGCGGCTTTGATCGTGCCGGGGGAGGTGAACACAGCGGCTGCCAGCTCTGCCGCGTCCACCACAGGTCCCTCGACGGGCACACCGAGCGTCGAGGCCAGGGCCTCGCGCAGGGCGAGGGCCGCCTGCAGCGTGCGCGAGGCGGGCCGCGGGTTGCCGACCAGAACACCGATCTGCGTCATGCCTCCAGCACAGCCGCAAGCCGGGGGACCGTCAACCCGCGTCCACCACGCGAGATCAGTACAAAATCTCCTTGGCGACCCACGAGTTGATGGCATCGACTCGCGCGTAGATCGCCGGGTGGTCCGGCCGTGCGCAGCCGTCGCCCTTCGACACCAGGCCGATCAGCTTGCCGCCCGCGACGAACGGGCCGCCGGAGTCACCGTTGCACGCGTCGATGCCGCCCTCCTGGTGACCGCCGCACAGCATGCTCTTGTTCTCGTAGAAGTCGTTGCCCTCGTCGTCCTTGCCCCAGAAGACGCGGCATGTCTCGTCCTCGAGGATCGGGATCGACGCCTTCATCAGATAACCGTTGGTGCTGCCGCCTTCCTTGACCGCACCCCAGCCCATGACGGTGGCGGACTTGCCGGGTGCGTACAGGTGCCGGTCGGCCGCACCGGCCATCTTGATCGGCTTCTGCTTCAGCGACCGGTCGAGCGTGAGCACCGCCGAGTCGAAGGAGATGCCGTCGTACTTCGGGTTGATGACGATCTTGGTGAGCTTCGCGACCACACCTTCGTCGGTGCTGTGGACGTTCTCCCGGCCCGCCACGACCACACGCTTGTTCAACGGGATCGGCTTCGGCCCGGTCACGCCCTCGTCGACGCAGTGCGCGGCGGTGAGGATCTTGTTCGGTGCGACGACCACACCGGTGCAGCGCGGATCGCGCGTGTCGGCTGGTGGTGCCAGGTACACCGCGAACGGGTTGTCCTTGATGGACGCTCGCGTGCCGCCGACGACCTGGACGGACGGATCCGCGACCGCCGTGCCCGCCATCGTCAGCACGAGCAGGGCTGTCGCGATTCCACCTCGTAAAAGCATTCGCCGTTCCTTCCGCAGGAGAACTTCGGTACGCGGCAAGGAACGGCGAATGAATCGTCTCAGTTCGGCTGTGTAACTTAGGAAACGGCATCGGCCGCGGAACGACCGGCGACCCGTCCGGAGAACAGGCAGCCGCCGAGGAAAGTTCCTTCCAGCGCACGATATCCGTGCACGCCGCCGCCACCGAAGCCCGCGGCCTCACCGGCGGCGTAGAGGCCCGGCAGCACCTCGCCGGAGCTGTCTAGCACCCGCGACGACAGGTCGGTGTGCAGGCCTCCCAACGTCTTCCGCGTGATCACCGACAACCGCACGGCGATCAGCGGACCTGCCTTGGGGTCCAGCAACCGGTGCGGCTCGACGACGCGGATCAGCTTGTCCGTGAGGAAGTGCCGGGCCGCGCGGATCGCGTTGACCTGCATGTCCTTGCCCAGCCCGGACGTCACCTGCCGGTCGCGCTCGACGATGATCTTCTCCAGCGCGGCCGCGTCGATGCGGTCGTCCCCGGTCAACGCGTTCATGCCGCGCGCCAGGTCAGCGACCGTCCCGGCCTGGATGAACTCCTTGGACTTCTGCGCGAACGCCTCGACCGGCGCCACCGCACCCGGCAGCGCACGCTTCAGGACCGCGCGGGTGTCCTTGCCGGTCAGGTCCGGGTTCTGCTCGGAGCCCGACAGTGCGAACTCCTTGCCGATGATCCTCTTGTTCAGCACGAACCACGAGTGCTCGTGGCCGTGCGTCGTGATGTGCTGCAACGACCCCAGCGCGTCGAAGCCGGGGAACAGCGGGATCGGCAGCCGGTTGCCGTCCGCGTCGAGCCACAGCGGCGACGGGCCTGGCAGGATCCGGATGCCGTGCCTGCCCCACACCGGCGCGTAGTTCGCGATGCCCTCGGGGTAGTGCCACATGCGGTCGGCGTTGATGATCGACGCGCCGGCCTTCTGCGCGACCTCCATCATGTGCCCGTCCACGAAGTCCGGCACACCGGACAGCATGAACTTCGGTGGCGTGCCCATCCGCTCGGGCCAGTTCCTGCGCACCAGGTCGTGGTTGCCGCCGATGCCACCGGACGTGACGATCACGGCCTGCGCGGACAACGAGAAGTCGCCGACGACCGTGCGCGACGAAGGTTCGGCGCGGCCGACCGCGGACGGCTCAAGCACCTCGCCGGAAACCCCGTCGCACACGCCGTTCGTGACGTTGACGCCGGTGACCCGGTGGCGGAACTTGAGCGTGACGAGCCCTTTCGCCACACCTTCGCGCACCCGGCGCTCGAACGGCTCGACCACGCCGGGCCCGGTGCCCCAGGTGACGTGGAAGCGCGGCACGGAGTTGCCGTGCCCGTTCGAGAGGTAGCCGCCGCGTTCGGCCCACTGCACGAACGGGAACCAGCGCACGCCCATGTTGTGGAGCCAGCTTCGTTTTTCGCCACTCGCGAAGTCCACATAGGCCTGTGCCCACAGCCGCGGCCAGTGGTCGCTGTCCCGGTCGAACTGCGCCGAGCCCATCCAGTCCTGCAGGGCCAGGTCGTGCGAGTCCTTGACCCGGAGCCTGCGCTGCTCCGGGGTGTCCACGAGGAACAACCCGCCGAACGACCACCACGCCTGGCCGCCGAGGGTCGCTTCCGGCTCCTGATCCAGGAGGATGACCTTGCGGCCCGCGTCCGCGAGCTCTGCGGTCGCGACGAGACCTGCGAGGCCCGCGCCGACGACGATGACATCCGCGTCATGTGCCATCGGCCGAGCATAGGTCCACCGCTGATCACGCACGAGACCTGAGCGATTTTCATATCTGGGGAGTTGATTTTCCGATGAGCTTTCGGCCGGCTTCTGAGGTGGGCTTCAGCACCAAGACCACACGCTTCGTGGCACCGGGCTCGGTGACGAACGGCGAGTTCGGCCTGTTCGAGTGGCGCATGGACGCTCGCCGGCCAGGTGCGCGCCCGCACTTCCACAAGACCTTCTCCGAGTCGTTCTACGTGCTGGAAGGCGAGATCACGCTGTACGACGGCGACGAGTGGATCAAGGGCGGGGAGGGTGACTTCCTGTACGTGCCGCCGAACCGGCCGCATGCGTTCCGCAACGACAGCGACGCGCCGGTCCGGATGCTGATCCTCTTCTCGCCGGGGATCGCCCGCGAGAACTTCTTCCTGGAGGTCGGTGAGGCCAAGGGGCTGGACCCGGAGGCGCTGGCGGCCTTCTACGCGCGCCACGACCAGTACAACCTGTAGGGAAGCCGCCGACCGCCACTACCGAAGAGGGGGGTTTCCGGTGTGCCGGCCGACGGCGGGTTGACCGCGGCGCGAGCACGCAACGCCTGCGGAAGGACTTTTCCAGCCTGGGGGTGCCGGATCGTCCTGGCGAGCAGCTCGAGCGCCCGCGGCCAACCACATTGTTGAACGTACAACCGGGGCGCTGTGTTCCGGTCGCTTTTGACTGTGACCGGGCTCAATTCCTTCAGGTTCGCTTCAGGTTCGGCGGGGGTATGTCACCTGGTGTGACGGATGAGCTGCCCACGATCACGAACCTCGCCGAACTGGTCGGCTTCCTGGGTGACGACGTCTACGTGCGCTGGTCGAAGGGACCGGCCGCCGACGCCGCCACGTCGTCGCGCGACTCGCTGACCGGTGTGGAGCTGCCGGGCCTGTCCGCGAACCCGTTGCGCATCGAACCGTGGTGGGGCGAGCGCTCGCACGAGCTGTGGGTGGCGCGCCGTCTTTTCGACTACCGCCACCTGCGTGACCTCCGCGGGCCGGACGTCCGCGCGTGGGTGCTGCGCGGCGCCGAGGTGGGGCGTGGGCCGGACAACGAGCCGCTGGTCCGCTGCCTCGAGCCGCTGGCGTGGGTGGACGACACGGCGCTGGACGAGTGCACTGACCTGGTCGACGCCCAGCACTCCGAGGAGTGGGGTCCGCTGGACCGCTCTAGCCGAGATCGTTGAGCTTGCGCTCGGCGGCCTTGCGAGCCTTCTCCGCCGCCGAGGTGACCCGCTTGGCGTCCTCCAGCCGTTCCGCCGCCCGGTCGAACGCCCGCTGCGCCGCCAGCTGGTCCGCCTGCGCCTCCCCGAGAGCCTGCTCGGCCTCGTCCAGCGCCTGCTGCGCCTCGGCCCGCTTGCGCTCCTGCCGCTCCCGGCGCTTGCGGGCCAGCGCGTCCTCACCGTCCGCGGCCGGCTCGGGTGCCGGCACGGCGAACCCGAACCCCGAGTACTCGAGCGACTTGGCGAGGTGCCCGTCGCGCACCTGCTCGGCCGACTCCGGATCGGACATCGCGGCCGTGAGCGTGTTCCGCACCTGCGTGACGGCATCGTCCGCGAGCGGCCCGGTCAGCTCCAGCGTCCGGTAGACCAGCGCCTCCAGCAGCTCCTTGCGCTTGCGCCCGAGCTCCCGCATGGTCAGCTGCGCCGTGGAGAGGCTGAGGGCTTCCTCCAGGCCTTCCGGGGCGTCCCGGACGAGCCTGTTGACCGCCCACGCGCCCACAGTCGGCTT
>JAVXWK010000191.1:0-9595 GCA_032230575.1 Pseudonocardiales bacterium
CCGACCCCGAACGCCGCCAGCGCCTCCGCCCGGCACGCCTCGACAGCGCTGTCGAGGTCCTCGGGCGCGAAAACAGCCCGCATGCCCTTGCCGCCGCCACCAAGAACGGCCTTCACCATCACGGGGAACTCACCCGGCGCGGCGTCCAGCACGGGGATGCCCAGCGACGCCGCCAGATCCCGCGCTCGCCGCTTGTCACCGAGCAGTTCCAGAACTTCAGCGGACGGCCCGACGAACGCCAGGCCGCGCTCTGCACACGCCCGCGCGAAAGCCGCGTTCTCGGACAGGAACCCCCACCCCGGATGCACCGCGACACACCCGGCGGCAGCGTCCAAAAGCTGATCCACATCCAGATACGGCGAGGGTCCACGCAGCGCTACGGCGCGGTCCGCGAGCGTGACGTGGAGCGAGGAAGCGTCGTCCTCCGCGTACACCGCCACGGTGCGAATGCCCAGGTCGGCGGCCGCGCGCAGCACGCGAACGGCGACCTCACCCCGGTTGGCGACGAGCAGCACGGCAATCCTCCTGAGCGACCGCTTAGTATGTGACGGCGGTCGCATGTTGCCATCTGAAGTCAACGGAAGTCCATACGGAACCGATCGGGGGGTTGAGGCGTCAACGGAACGCTTCACCGCATTTGGGCGATTCAGCAGGCAGACTTCCCCGCAAAGTTGCGAGTGGCTTCAGGAGGCCGCAGTGGTGTTCAAGAGGATGATGCGCGCGTTCGGCGTGGGCGGCCCGACTGTCGACACGGTGCTGACCAACCCGAACGTGCGTCCCGGCGAGGTCCTGAGCGGAGAGGTGCGGATCGCCGGCGGCGACCACCCCGCCGAGATCGACCACGTCACGCTGGCGCTGCTCACCCGCGTCGAGGTCGAGAGCGGCGACAACGAGTACAACACCAACATGGAGTTCCACAAGTTCTCCGTGGGACAGCGGATCGTCGCCCAGCCGCACCAGAACCTCTCGCTGCCGTTCCAGATCCCGGTGCCGTTCGAGTGCCCGCTCAACGTCGTGGGCGGCTCGCAGCTGCACGGCATGCAGCTGGGTCTGCGCACCGAGCTCGAGGTCCGCGGCGCCGTCGACCCCGGCGACCTCGACCCGATCTGGGTGCACCCGCTGCCGTCGCAGGACGCGGTGCTGCAGGCGTTCGGGCACATGGGTTTCCGCTTCACCAAGGCGGACAACGAGCGCGGCCGCATCTACGGCGTGCCGCAGGAGCTGCCGTTCTACCAGGAGATCGAGTTCTACCCGCCGCCGCAGTTCTCCGGCCGGCTCAAGCAGGTCGAGCTGACCTTCGTGACGACGCCGCACGAGCTGCACGTGATCCTGGAGGCGGACAAGCGCGCCGGGCTCCTGCGTTCGGGCGGTGACGCCTATGGTCGTTTCGCCGTGTCGCACCAGCAGGCCGTCGGGACGGACTGGACCGCCACGATCAACCAGTGGATGGCGCAGGTCTCCGGCAGCCGCTGGTAGTCATCGGCCCTGCGCCACCCCGAGCAGGGCCGAATGGTGGACAGCGCGAGGCCCGAACCGACCGCTCGACGATCTCAAGCTGCGGATCTTGCCGAGGGACGGGATGATTTTCACCGAGATCCCCGAACTGCATCGGGGTGTAGCGGGAGGAGGCGTCCGTGACCATCGAGAGCATTCTCGGCGCGCTCATCATCGGTCTGATCCTGGGCTTTCTCGGCAAGCTCTTTGCGCCGGGCAAGCAGAACATCCCGATCTGGCTGACCCTGCTGGTCGGCATCGCGGCCGCGTTCGTCGGGTCGTGGATCGCGCGGCTGCTCGGCGTGCAGGACACGCCGGGCATCGACTGGATCGAGGTGATCGTCCAGATCGTCGTCGCAGCGATCGGCGTTTCGGTCGTCGCAGGGATGTACGGCAGGAAGTCGGTCAGTTAGCGATTTCGGCTAGTTGGTCAGCATCCTCAGGACGAGGTCGGCGTACAACGCGCCGATCTCGTCCGGTGTCCGCTTCCCGCCAGGCTGGTACCAGCGCGCGACGTCGATGCAGAGCGACAGCACGGCCAGGGTCGCGCCCTTCAGGTCCGGCACGTCGAACGTGCCCTCCGTGACCCCGTCCTCGATGAACGAGCGCATCTGCTGGTCGATCTGCCGGCGCAGCAGCGCCACCTCCGCGTGGTGTTCCGGGGAGAGCGCGCCGAGCTCGTACTGCACCACCCGCGCCGTCGTGTGGAACTCCGCGTGCCAGCTCGCGAACGACTTCACCGCGTTGTGCAACCGCTCCGTCGCGTCACGGCCTTCGATCGACGACAGCGCGGTGAGTGACAGCTCGTGGCCCACGCGGGAGATGTTGAAGAGAAGCTCCTCTTTGGACCGGTAGTGGATGTACACGGCCGCCGGCGACATTCCGGCCAGAGAGGCGATGTCACGGGTGGTCGTGGCGTGATATCCCTTGCCTGCGAACGCGTGCGCGGCTGCGATGAGCATGCGGCGTGCGGCATCCGGGGTGACGGCGCGCCACGTCTCGTCGAGCAGCGCGAACTCGTCCAGTCCGGTCGTCGTCATCGGGCCGCTCCTCGCGTGTTGACAGGTGATGGATCGTACTGCACGCTAAGCGGGCGCTTAGCGCTAAGCAACCGCTTAGTATGGAGGTAGTCGTGCAGCGGACGCTGTTCAACGAGGATCACGCCGCGTTCCGGGAGTCGGCGAAGGCGTTCGTCGAGCGCACGATCACGCCGAACGTCGAGAAGTTCATCGAGCAGCGCGTGATCGACAGGGACGTGTGGCTGGAGGCCGGGCGTCAGGGCCTGCTGGGTCTGGAGATCCCCGAGGAGTACGGCGGCAGCGGCGCGAACGACTACCGGTTCAACACGGTGTTCGCCGAGGAGCTGTGCCGGGTCAACGCGGCGGTGGCCTCGAGCCTGGGCATCCACGGCGACGTCGTGGCGCCCTACCTCGTCGACCTGTGCACCGAGGAGCAGAAGCAGCGCTGGCTGCCCGGCATGTGCACCGGCGAGCTCAAGACCGGCATCGCGATGACCGAGCCCTCCGGTGGCTCCGACCTCGCCGCGCTGAAGACCAACGCCGTGCGTGACGGTGACGACTGGATCCTCAACGGCTCCAAGACGTTCATCACCAACGGCTACACCGCCGACATGATCGTCGTCGCGGCCCGCACCGACCCCTCGAAGGGCGCGCGTGGCATCACGCTGTTCGCCGCCGAGACCGGCATGCCCGGCTTCGAGCGCGGCCGCAAGCTCGACAAGGTGGGCCAGCACCCGTCCGACACCGCGGAGCTGTTCTTCTCCGACGTGCGCCTCTCTGCCGATCAGATGATCGGTGAGGAGGGCCAGGGCTTCATCTACATGATGGAACGCCTTCCGCAGGAACGGATCGGCGGCGCGATCTCCAACCTGGCGCACGCGCAGGGCGTCTTCGAGGAGACGCTCGAGTACGTCAAGGAGCGCAAGGCGTTCGGGCAGGCGATCGGCAAGTTCCAGCACAACAAGTTCCTGCTCGCCGAGCTGCGCACCAAGCTGGACGTCTCGCAGGCGTTCATCGACAGCCTGACCATGCAGCACGTGCGCGGCGAGCTGACCGCGGTCGAGGCGGCGCAGGCGAAGTACTGGAGCGCCGACATCGAGAACGAGGTCATCGACGCCTGCGTGCAGCTGCACGGCGGCTACGGCTACATGACCGAGTACCGCGTCGCCCGTGCGTGGATGGACGCCCGCGTCACGAAGATCTGGGCGGGCTCCAACGAGATCATGAAGGAACTCATCGGCCGCGACCTGGGCCTGTAAGGGGTGTTTTGTGGCTGAAGCAGTCATCGTCTCCACCGCCCGGTCGCCGATCGGCCGTGCGCGCAAGGGTTCTCTCGTCTCGATTCGGCCGGACGACCTGGCCGCGCAGGTGATTTCCGCCGCGCTGGGCGACATTCCGGCGTCCGAGATCACCGACCTGCACCTCGGTTGCGCCGAGCCGCAGGACGAGCACGGGCAGAACATCGCCCGCCGCATCGCCGTGCAGCTCGGGTACGACAACCTGCCCGGCACGACCGTGAACCGGTTCTGCGCCTCTTCGGTGCAGACCGCGCGGATGGCCTTCCACGCGATCAAGGCGGGGGAGGGGCACGGGTTCATCTCGGCCGGCGTCGAGTGCGTGTCGCGGTACATGCACTCCGGTGTGCCGTCGTTCAACCCGTTGTTCGACGAGGCGCAGCAGCGGACTCTCGACACGGCCGCGTCGAACGCTTCCTGGACCGACCCGCGGCTCGAGGGCAAGCTGCCGGACTACTACATCTCGATGGGGCAGACGGCCGAGAACGTCGCCACGCAGATGGGGATCTCGCGCCACGACCAGGACGAGTTCGGCGTGCGGTCGCAGAACCTCGCCGAGAAGTCGATCGCGAACGGGTTCTTCGCTCGCGAGATCACGCCGGTCGTGCTGGCCGACGGCACGGTCGTCGACACGGATGACGGTCCGCGTGCTGGGGTCACCTACGAGGCTGTCGCTGGTTTGAAGCCGTCGTTCCGGCCCGAGGGCACGATCACGGCGGGCAACTGCTGCCCGTTGAACGACGGTGCTGCCGCTGTCGTGATCATGAGCTCCACTCGGGCGAAGGAACTGGGTCTGACTCCGTTGGCGCGCATCGTGTCCACCGGTGTCTCCGGGCTTTCGCCGGAGATCATGGGTCTTGGGCCGGTCGACGCCACCAAGCAGGCGCTGGGTCACGCCGGTCTGTCCATTTCGGACATCGACCTGGTGGAGATCAACGAGGCGTTCGCCGTGCAGGTGATCGGCAGCCAGCGTGCACTGGGCATCGACATCGACAAGCTGAACGTGCACGGCGGTGCGATCGCGCTGGGCCACCCGTTCGGCTCGACCGGCGCGCGGATCATGACGACGCTGATCAACGGCATGCAGGCTCGCGACGCGCAGTTCGGTCTCGAGACGATGTGCGTCGGTGGCGGTCAGGGCATGGCGATCATCCTGGAAAGACTGAGCTGAAAGGCTTCTGGCGAAGATGGGTATCCTGGACAAGTTCCGGCTCGACGGGAAGGTCGCGATCGTCACGGGCGCGTCCTCGGGCCTTGGTGTGGCTTTCGCCAAGGGTTTGGCCGAGGCCGGCGCGGATGTCGTTCTGGCGGCTCGTCGGGTGGACAAGCTGAAGGACACGGCTGCTCTCGTCGAGTCGGTCGGCCGGCGTGCTCTCGTTGTGCAGGCCGACGTTTCGCAGCCCGACGACTGCCGTGAGGTCGCTCGTGCGGCTGCCGAGTTCGGCACTGTCGCCGTGCTGGTGAACAACGCCGGTGTGGCATCGGCGGTGCCGGCGTCGCGGGAGACGCCCGAGCAGTTCCTCGGCGTCATGGACGTGAACCTCAACGGCGCGTACTGGATGGCTCAGGCCGCGGCTTCTGTCATGAAGTCCGGTGGGTCGATCATCAACATCTCCAGCGTGCTCGGACTCGTGACCGGTGGCATCCCGCAGGCCGCGTACTCGGCGTCCAAGGCCGGTCTGCTCGGTCTGACGCGCGATCTGGCGCAGCAGTGGACCAGCCGCAAGGGCATCCGGGTCAACGCGATCTGCCCCGGCTTCTTCACCTCGGAGATGACCGACCAGTACCCGCCCGGCTACCTGGAGAAGATGCAGGCCGCGCTGCCCGCCGGTCGCATCGGTGACCCGGAGGAGCTGGCGGCGGCCGTCGTCTTCCTGGCCTCGCCCGCCGGTGGTTACGTGACGGGCGAGACGCTCGTCGTCGACGGCGGCGCCGTCATCGTCTAGCAGCGGCGGGCGGAGCCGGTGTCCACGCCAGCTTCGCCCGCATCCGGCTCGCCGCCGCGGTGCGATGCTGCGACTCGTACAGGGCCAGCGCCTCGTGCCACGCCCGCGCCGCCGCCACGTCATCGCCGAGCGCCCGGAACGCGTCGCCGAGCCGGGACAGCACACCGGCTTCGCCGAACGGGTGGTGCAGCCGCCGGAACAGATCACGCGCGTCCCGCAGGCGGCGCACCGCTTCCGCGTGATCGCCGACGTCGAGCGCCAACTCGCCCAGACTGCGTGACGCGTGCGCGGTGCCGTCGATGTGGTCGTGCCGGCGGCACAACGCCAGCGCCTCCTCGCACCGCGCCCGCCCCTGACCGTGCCGCCCGAGCCTGATCAGGCACCAGCCGATGCAGTTGAGCATGTCGGCCTGGAGCTGCGGGCGGTCCAGCACGCGGTACAGCCACAACGCCTTGCGCGCGTGCCGCAGCGCGATCCGGTGCTCGCCCTGGCCGTCCCACGCCCACGCGAGCGAGTTGCGGGCACGCGCCTCCTCTTCGAGGTCACCGATCTCCTCCGCCAGCGCGATGGCGCGTTCGAGATGCGCACGGGCCGCCGCGAAGTCGCCCAGGGTCGCCCAGCTGTCGCCGATGCTCGTCTCGGCCCTGGCGACGATGGCCCGCACACCGGCCTGCTCGGCGACCTCGCGGCACACCTTCCACACCGCCATCAGCTCACGGACCTGGCCGCGCCGCCAGTGGTAGACGTCCAGCGCACTGGCGAGCTGCCATGTGACACCGGGCAGCCGCAGTTCGATCACCTCGAGCAACGCGGGGTGTTCCGCGTCGGCCCACGCCATCGCCGCCGCGAGATCCTCGGGCTCGTAGGGCACCGACACCGCCGGCTCGGGCTCGATCACCGGCCGGTGCGGGCACAACATCACGACGCACGCGACCGCGCTGTGCACGTAGTGGTCGACGACCAGCCGCAACGCGTCTTCCCGTTCCGCGACAGCGCATTTCTCCGCCGCGTAGAGCCGGACGAGGTCGTGCATCCGGTACCGCCCCGGCACGTACTCGTCCACGAGGTGCGCGGCGATCAGCTCGGCGAGCAGCACCGGCGTCCGCTCACCCGCGATCGCGGTCGCCGCTGCCAGGCCGATGTCGGGTCCGGGCGCGATGCCGAGCTGGCGGAACAACAACGCAGCGGCGGGGGAGAGCGCCGTGTGGGACGTGTCGAAGACCGTCCGCAGATCGGCGAGCGAGTCGCCTGTCCCCAACGCGGTCAGCCTGCTGCCCGCGGTGCTCAGCTCGCCGGCGAGGTCGGTCAGGCTGACACAGGCGGCACGGGCCGCCACGATGCCGAGCGCGAGCGGAAGTCCTCCGCACCACCGCAGAATCTCGTCCACCGCAGCGGGTTCAGCCGCAGTGCGTGCGGCGCCGAGCCGGTGGGCGAGCAGGTCGCGGGCCTGCTCGTCCGACAGCGTGTGCAGCGAGATCGCCTGAGCCCCCTGGGTCGCGATGAGACCGGGCAGCGTGCTGCGGCTGGTGATCAGCACCGAGCCGGCCCGGCCACCCGGCAGCAGAGGGGTGACCTGGGCGCTGTCCCGCGCGTTGTCGAGCACCACCAGCATGGTCCGGTCGGCGGTGAGGCTGCGGTACAACGCCGCCTGCTCGTCGAGATCCGCGGGCACACCCTGCGGGTCGACGCCGAGCGCGTGCAGGAACCCGCGCAGCGCGACCCCGGCGGGCAACGGCTCCGACACCGGGTCGTAGCCGCGCAGGTTCACGTACAGCTGGCCGTCGGGGAACCGGGACGTGTTGCGGTGCGCCCACGTCAGCGCGAGCCAGGTCTTCCCGATCCCGCCCGCGCCGCCGATCGCCGAGATCACGACCGTGGAACCAGTGCCACGACTCGAGTCCAGCGCGGCCAGCTCCAGTTCACGACCGGTGAACCGGGCGGGCGTGACGGGCAGCTGGCGAGGCACCGACACCGGCACCGGCTCGGGTGCGGCCGTGAGCTGTCCGCGCAGCACCCGCAGGTGCGCGTCCCGCAGTTCGGTGCCCGGTTCGACGCCCAGTTCGTCGGAGAGCCGTTCCCTCAGTTCGGTGTGCAGCTCCAGGGCCGCACCCTGCTGCCCGCAACCCGCCAGCGCCAGCATCAGCCTGGCGTGCAGCCCCTCGTGCAGCGGCTCGTCCGCGAGCAACGCCCGCAGCGCCGGCACGGCGAGTGCCGGACGGCCTTCCTCGATCGACGTGTCCGCGTAGGCGAGTGCCACGGCCAGCCGCCGTTGCGCCAGCGCGAGCGCGGCCGGATGACGCCGCACCTCGTCCGGCAGGTCCGAGAGCACCGACCCGCGCCAGCAGTCCAGCGCCTGCGCGCCCGTCAGTTCGGTGAACCGCACCGCGTCGAGCTCCTCCGGGCCCGCCCGCAGCACATAACCGGAGCCGGAGGTGACCTCGATGCGCGCCGACCCGTGCCTGAGCAGCTTGCGCAGCCGCGACACCGACGCGTACAGCAGCTCGCGGAACGTCGGCGGCGGCTCCTCGCCCCACAGCACCTCGGCGATCTCGGTCTGCGACACGACCTGGTTGGCGTGCAACGCGAGCAGTGCGAGCAGGCTGCGTTGCTTCGCAGGTCCCGCGGACAGCTGCCGCTCACCGTCGCGGACCACCATCGGCCCGAGAACTTCTATGCGCAGGCCGGTTTCCGGTCGCTCGGGTTCCATCCCGATCACCTGTGCCAGCTGCCGCAACGTCGCCGTGCGCGGGCGTTGGCCCTGACCGCTCTCGATCATCCGCACCGTGCGCACGCTGACACCGGCCGAGTCGGCGAGCTGGCGTTGAGTGAGTCCCGCACGCGTGCGGTGGCTTCGCAAGGCCGCGCTGAACGAGGCCATATCCAGATCCACGTTGACGATCCCCCGGTCGTCGACAGCGGCAGTTCTGCCTCCGCTGTTCCCCCGCGACCCACCGTACTACTCCGTCACGCACAGGTCACCGGACCTTTCGGTGCGTGATCAGTTTCTTTCCCACCCGCCCTGCCTAGATTCGGTGAGCACAGGGGGAGGTGAGCAATGGTGATGAAAGTGCTGGTGGCAGCCGCGTCGATCGCGCTGATGACGGCGCCGGCCGCGCACGCCGAGGCTGCGTTCACGTGTGAGGTGAACACGAACAACGTGATCTACCACACCGGTCCAGGCCCGGACTACACGCGGCTGGGGCAGGTGCACCGCGGCCGGGTCCTGACCTGGCGCGCGGGCGAGGGCGGCACCGACGGCCACTACTGGATCAAGGGTGATCTGCACGGTGGCCGGGCGGGTGTCTGGATCCGCGGCGACTTCCTGAACTGCAGCCAGTGAGGACATCCATGATCAAGCTGATCTCCGGGCTGAGCGTCGTGAGCGCGTTGCTGGCGGCAGGCGCCGGCGTCGCCGCGGCGGACGTCCGGACGACGGTCGACGCGCACAGCAACGTGCGCGGCGGCCCGTATCTGAAGGCCCAGTTCATCCTGGCGACGAAACGAGTCACCTCGATGAACGTCGAGTGCTTCGAACGCGGCGACCAGTTCGACGACGGGCGGGTCAACACCGACGTCTGGTACGCGGGGACGGTCTACGCCGACGGCGGCAACCGCTACGGCTACGTGTGGGGCGGCAGCGTGAACACAGCGCAAGATCCGCCGCCCGGACTTCGTTACTGCTGAGGGGGAAAGACGTGAAGGCATTGGCACTGGCGCTCGTCACGGGTGCGTTGCTGATCGGTGGTGTGACGACCGCGCAGGCCGCGGAACCCGTCACGGCACAGGACATCAACACGACGATCGACGCGCACAGCAACGTCCGTGAACAGCCGCGGCTCAA
>JAVXWK010000224.1:0-3488 GCA_032230575.1 Pseudonocardiales bacterium
GCCCTGGTCGACGGCGAGAACGTACTGCGTCATCGAAGTGTGTCCTTTCAGGATGGTCAGAACGCGAGCGAGGCGACGATGCCGGCGAGCGCGCCGCCGACGAGCGGGCCGACGACCGGCACCCAGGAGTAACCCCAGTCCGAGTCCTTCTTGCCGATGGCCTCGCCGTCGGCGCCCTTGTACGAGAGCGGCAGCAGGGCGTGCGCGATGCGCGGCCCCAGGTCGCGGGCCGGGTTGATCGCGTAGCCGGTGGGGCCACCGAGCGAGGCACCGATACCGACGACCAGCAGCGCGGCGGCCAGCGGGCCGATCTGGGTCGGGGTCTTGCCGAACGCGAGGATCACGAAGACCAGGACGAACGTGCCGATGACCTCGCACACCAGGTTCCAGGCGTAGCTGCGGATCGCCGGGCCCGTGGAGAAGACGGCGAGCTTGAGGCCCTCGTCGGGCGTCTCGTCGAAGTGCGGCTTGTACGCGAGCCACGCGAGCACGGCACCGAGGAACGCGCCGAGGAGCTCACCGGCGAAGTACACGAGCGTCGAGCCGACACCGACCGGAACACCAGGGGCGTACTCGGCCGCACCGCTGGTCAGAATGCCGACGGTCACCGCCGGGTTGAGGTGGGCGCCCGACTTGTAGGCGACGTACACACCGGCGAAGACGCCGAGGCCCCAGCCGAAGTTGATCAACAGCCAGCCGCCGTCGAAACCCTTCGACTTGGCGAGCAGCACGTTGGCCACCACGCCCGCACCCAGCAACAGCAGGACGCCCGTACCGAGCACCTCGCTGAGGAACACTGACCCGAGACCCACGCTGGCCTCCCAATCGTCTGCGAACGGCTGATCACCCGCTGGTGATTGAGGCGGAACGTAATGACCCACGTCACGCCTGTTCAACGGGCGCGTTTCGACAATGTCGACACCCTGGACCACCCACGGTGTGACCAGTCGGTCACTCTGCGCTAAAACCCCGGTCTTCCAGGGGTTTTCCGACGGCGCTCCAGGTCACACGACGCGGGGAGCTGTTCGACATTGCCGACACGGGTCGTCTCAATTACGTTTGCCGCCGTGCCGGGACCCATCCAGTCGATCGAACGCGCCGCAGCCGTGCTGCGACTGCTCGCGCGTGGCTCAGGCCATCACGGTCTCACGGAGATAGCCGACTCGCTCGGCCTCGCGCGCGGCACCGCGCACGGGATTCTCCGTACGCTGCAACGGGTCGAGTTCGTCGAACAGGACCAGGCCACCGGCCGCTACCGGCTCGGCGCGGCCCTGCTGCACCTGGGAACGTCCTACCTCGACGCGAACGAGCTGCGTTCCCGATCGATCAACTGGGCCGACACGCTGGCCGCGCGGTCGGGCCAGGAGGTGCGGATCGGCATGCACCACGACGGCGCCGTGCTCGTCGTGCACCACGTTTTTCGGCCGGATGACTCCGTGCAGACCCTCGGCATCGGTGCGATGCTTCCGTTGCACGCGACGGCACTGGGCAAGGTGCTGCTCGCCTACGACCCGGACCTGTCGGCGGCCGCACGCCGGCGGGAGCTGACGTCGCTGACGCGCAGGACGATCACGCGCACCCAGGCGCTGGAGCGGGTGCTGACCGAGGTGCGCGCGCAGGGCTGGGCGGGTGAGGCCGAGGAGTACATGCCGGGTGAGGCCAGCATCGCCGCGCCCATCCGGATCCCCGGCGGCCTCGTGATCGGCGCGATCGGGATCTCCGGCCCGGTCGACCGCCTCTGCGACTCAGCCGGACGGCCGCGCGCGACGCTGGTGAAGCAGGTCGCCCAAGCCGCCGAGTCCGTAACCACGTCCCTGGTCGACGAGAACTGAAAGGCGTGCCGTGCAACGGTTCGTGATGGCGATCGACCAGGGGACGACGTCGACGCGCTGCATCCTGTTCGACCAGAACGCCCGGCTGGTCGCGGTCGCGCAGCGCGAACACCGGCAGTACCACCCGAGGCCCGGCTGGGTCGAGCAGGACGCCGTGGAGATCTGGCGCAACGTCGACCGGATCATGCCGCAGGCGTTGCGGCAGGCCGGGATCGCCGCCGAGCAGGTCGTGGCGCTGGGCATCACGAACCAGCGCGAGACGTTCGTGCTGTGGGACCGGCACACCGGTGTCCCGGTCGGGCGCGCGATCGTGTGGGAGGACATCCGGACCGAGGAACTCGTTGCGGAGCTGGGGAAACAGCCCGGCATCGAGGAGGTTCGCGAGCGCTGCGGCCTGCCGCTGGCGACCTACTTCTCGGCGCCGTCGCTGCGGTGGATGCTGGACAACGTGGCCGGGCTGCGGGCTCGCGCCGAACGTGGCGACGTGCTGTTCGGCACGATGGACACCTGGCTGATCTGGAACCTCACGGGCGGGGTGAACGGCGGTCTGCACGTCACGGACGTGACCAACGCGTCGCGGACCATGCTGATGAACCTCAGTACGCGGCAATGGGATCCGATGCTGCTGGACTTCTTCGAGGTGCCAGCGGCGATGCTGCCCGAGATCCGGCCGTCGTCGGAGATCTCCGGAACGACCACTCGGGTCGTGCCGGGAATTTCGATCACGGCGGCGCTGGGTGACCAGCACGCGGCGTTGTTCGGCCAGACGTGCTTCGAGAAGGGGTCGATCAAGGGCACCTACGGCACCGGCGGCTTCCTGTTGATGAACACCGGCAACGAGCTGGTGCGGTCGAAGCACGGGTTGCTGACGACGATCGGCTACCAGATCGGCGCGGAGCCCACGTACGCGCTGGAGGGCTCGATCGCGGTCGCGGGGTCGTTGGTGCAGTGGTTCCGCGACAACCTCGGGCTGATCCACTCCGCGCCGGAGATCGAGACGCTGGCGCGCACGGTGAAGGACAACGGCGGCTGCTACATCGTGCCGGCGTTCTCGGGGTTGTTCGCGCCGCACTGGCTCGCGCAGGCACGCGGGCTCGTCGTGGGGCTCACCTCGTACATCAACAAGGGACACCTGGCGCGGGCCGTGCTGGAGGCGACCGGGTGGCAGACGCGCGAGGTCGTCGACGCGATGAACGCGGACCTCGGGGCGCCGACGCCGGTGTTGAAGGTGGACGGCGGGATGACCGCCGACCACCTGTTGATGCAGTTCATCGCGGATGTGCTGGACATCCCGGTGATGCGGCCGCTCGTCGCCGAGACCGTGTCACTGGGCGCCGCCTACGCGGCGGGCCTGGCCGCCGGCTACTGGCCGGACCTGGAAGGCCTGCGCCGCAACTGGCACCTCGCCGCACGATGGAACCCGACGATGGACCCCCAGCACCGCGAAAACGAATACGCGAACTGGAAGCGGGCCGTAGAACTCACCTTCGCCTGGGCCCGCTCCACTCCGTCCACTTAGGTCTTAGGCGAGGAGCGCTGTTTGCGGACCCAGGCGGCCACGTCGTCCGCCTCGATCGGCAGCGCGTCCGAAAGGATCTCCGCGCCGGTCGAGGTCACCACGAGGTCGTCCTCGATGCGCACGCCGATGCCGCGCAG